>CARDPF010000012.1 GCA_948960675.1 uncultured Eisenbergiella sp. | reverse complement strand
TGCTTCCCGCTGCATCTGCGGCTGCGGGTGTTCCGGTCTTGGTATCGTATGCATATCAAATCCTCCTTCTGCCAATCAGGCTTTCCAACGCTTCACTATCACCAGTATAATCCTTTTTTCAGGAAAATCCATGCAAAATACGCTTACAAATGTATAAAATAGTGCTATACTGAAAACAAAGGTTACTGTTCACCCTGCAATGTCACGCCGTAAAGCCGCAGCGCTGCGGTTAACCGGATTTTTGCATACAAAGGAGTATACCATGACGCAAACACAGGAACCCTACAGTCCCTGCAGGGAACAATTCGCTTTCTACACAGGCTCCCCATCCCCCTGCTTTACCCCCATTCTGGCCGGAATCACCAATCCGGATCCCTCCTACGAAATACGGCGTTCCTGCGGGGACTGCTACGTCTTTGAATATGTCATCTGCGGCATGGGGCATATGCATTACCGGGAACAGCAATTCCTGCTGGAAGCGGGAGATGCATACATTCTCTGTCCCGGCGAATACCAGCACTACTATTCCGACAAACAAAATCCCTGGAAAAAAGTCTGGTTCAACGTAAACGGCAGCCTGGTCCGCCACCTGCTTACGGACTACGGCCTGGATTCGGTTTCCAAGATTTCCGCTTTCCAAAACCCTGCGCACCTCTACGCCATTTTTTCTGCCATCGAAAAGGAACCTGTCCACTGTACGCAGGAACTGGCCCTCCATTTACACCGGCATATCCAGGCGCTTTCCATCCATTTGGAAAGCCATGCCGCCGTCCCCGCGCAGGCCGCTGCCATGAAAGATTATATTGAGCATAACCTGACCCTGCCCATCGGAATCGACGATATCGCTGCCCATGTGCATCTGTCCCGCTCCCGGGCCATGCACCTTTTCCGGGACGTATATCACGTCACTCCCTACAGCTATTACCTTTCCCAAAGACTGGAACTGGCCCAGACCCTGCTCAAGCGAACCCACCTGTCCGTACAGGAAATTGCCGACCGTCTGGGCTTTTCGGACTACCACCACTTCTCCGGATTTTTCAAGAAAAACTGCGGCCTCTCCCCTACGCAGTACAGGGCACTATGACATCCCCGACAGTCGCATACCCCATCACACCCCATGCATAAGCGGTGCAGGCAGCAATGTCATTTCGGCTGGCCCTGAAACCGGGCGGCGTGCCGACAGGCTGGGGGAATGCAGCGGCAGGACTGCTCACATTTCCTTTAACAGACCGGAAATGCCCTTTTCCTTGAAAATCTTTTTATAATAACCGATCTCGTCCCGGATAATGCCGTCGATTGCGCGCATACCCAAAAGTTCCACCGGGGCTTTGTCATCCGTCAGGATGTACCCCCCTTTTTCACAGGGTTCCAGCGTGCCGCATACCCGTTCCATCATGGCTTTGAGCTGCGGATCGCCAAGCTGCCGTGTTTTGGAGGCCAGCACCGCGGCAATCTTTGGGTTTTGCGACGCAAACAACTCCCGGTTGGTGGAGCCCGCCACATTGACGGTATAAACCGTGTCAAATACGCCGGAAATCGTATCCGTCAGGTAGGCGTTGATACTGTCCTCCTCCCCGGACTGCATATTCATGTTCACCACCATCACCCCGTCCTCTTTCAGGTGTTCCTGCACCATGGCAAAAAACTCTGTGGAAGACATCTGGAAGGGAATGGTGATATCCTGATAAGCGTCCACCATGATAACGTCATACTTTTTGTCCACCGCCTGCAAATAGGCGCGCCCGTCATAAGTCGTCACCTCCACGCTGTCCGGCAACGCAAAATATTCCCGTGCCAGATCCGTGATACGCTGGTCGATTTCCACCCCTTCCACCGTAACGTGATCAAAATATTTCATGCACTGACGGGCATAAGTCCCGGTTCCCATTCCCAGAATCAAAACCTCCTGCCCGGCGGTCTGCGCCATGTCCGCCCCTGCATCCTCCATGCCGCCCGCCATCAGCGGGGCCGCCAACGCATAATCGTAATACATCCCGGTCAGGGAATCGTTTTTCATAAAAATGGACTGCACGCCAAACAGTACATTGGTGGACAAAATGACACTGTTGTCATTTTCTTTCACCTGCAGATAATTGTAGATGGATTCCCCCTCATAGGCAAGGTTTTTCTCCCAGAAGGCAAAGCTGTCCGAATGGCCGAATACGCTGCATAAAACAAACAGGACGACGGCGGCCATACAGCCTTTGCGGTTTGCCCTTTTGCTTACAAAATAGAGCAGGCCCAGAATGAGCAGCACGCCGGAAAAAATCAGAAACGTAGCCGCAGTCCCTGCCGCCGGTATCGTCACAAAGGTCGGCAGGAAGGTACCGATGATGCTCCCGATGGTATTAAACGCCCCCAGCGCGCCCACGATCTTACCGCTGTCCTCCAGACTGCCCATCGTATATTTGGCTAAGGACGGCGTCACCGTACCCAGCAAAAACAGCGGAAACACGAAAATCACCATGCAGGCGATAAACGCCGCCAGCACCAAAAAGTGATTACTTACCGTCAGGATCAAAAGTCCCGATACGCCCAGAATCACATATTTTCCCAGCAGGGGAATGGCTGCTATCCACACTGCAGCAATTAGGATCCGCCGGTAGAGGCGATCCGGATCCGGATTTTTGTCCGCACTCCGCCCGCCCCATACATTTCCCAGCGCCATGGCAATCATAATCGTGCCGATGACAATCGTATACACAATCTGGGAAGAACTAAAATACGGGGCCAAAAGCCTGCTGGCCCCCATCTCCACCGCCATCACGCTCATTCCCGCAAAAAATTCCGTCATGTACAAATACTGTTTATTCCTTAAAATATTTTCCATCCAAATCCCCTACCATAAAAATCCGTAACGGTTCCCGCAAGTCCAAACCGTTACGGAAGTTTCAAAACCTACAGGACAAAACATGCGCCTGCCACCAAACATCCCGACCGTTTATAACTGCATCCGGCAGCGGCCGTCCGCCATCACCGCTTCCTGCGTCCGGCCCATGCATTGCACATGCACGCGCCCATACTTCTTCTCATAGCCGTCGTGCACACATTCCACACACAGCACATGATCCGCATCCAGACTGCAGCGGTACTGGTTGTACGCACCGTCCCGGTATGCAAAATCCTCGCCGTTATCCTGATAATGCTCCCACTGTCCCTCGCCGGGAAATACCTCCAAAAACAGGGTGGAATCGTTGTCGATTTCATTGACATAACGCTGCTTTTGCCAAACGGGGAGAACGGTTCCCGCCTTCACATACAGCGGACAAGTGTCCAACGGCGCATCCCGCAAAATATACCGGCCGCCCTCCAACTCTTCCCCGGTCCAATAATCATACCATTTCCCCACAGGCAGATACACCATTTTTTCCCTTTCCCCCTGATTGACCACAGGGGCTGCCAGCAGCCGGTCCCCTACCAGAAATTCGCTGTTGCAGCTGCGTGCGACCCGGTCTTTCTCATAATGCAGCACCAGCGGACGCATGATTGGCATTCCCGTCTTTTCCCCTGCAAAGAAAAGATCATAATAGTAAGGAAGCAGGTGGTAACGCAGTTGTACTGCCTTACGGTAAATTTCCACCGTTTCTTCGTCAAACTGCCAGGGCTCCTGATAACGGGTTCCCATCGCGGAATGGTTCCTGAAAAGGGGTGAAAAGCAGCCGGCCTCCACCCAGCGGCACAGCAGTTCCTTCGTACAATCGGAACCAAACCCTCCCACATCGGTACCCACGAAAGTCATGCCGCTTAAGCCCAAATTGCACAGCTGGGGGATGGCCATCTGCAGATGTGCCCACAGGCTATGGTTATCCCCGGTCCAGGCGGTACTGTATTTCTGTGTGCCCGCATAACAGGCGCGGGTGATCACGAAAGGCCGCCTGCCGTCCAACTCTTTGAGGCCCCGGTAAGTCGCTTTGGCCATGTTATGCCCGTAGAGATTGTGCATCCGTGCATGATCCGCCTTTTCGTCCTCATCCGTAAAAACCACATCCTGGGGCAGTTCCCCCCGAAAGCTTGCGGGCTCGTTCATATCGTTCCAAACGCCCCGTACACCCTTTTCCAATAAATATTTCTGGTTTTGTCCCCACCAGTCCCGCACCTTTTGGCTGCCAAAGTCAGGATAAACCGCATCCCCGGGCCATACGGCGTTGACATACACCTCTCCCTCGGGAGTGGTCGCAAAATACCCTTTTTCCAAGCCGGTATCGTATATGGAATATCCGGGATCCAGCTTCACCCCCGGATCCATGATGGTCACAATCTTAAACCCATCCTTTTGCAGGCCGGCAATCATCTCCTCCGCCTGCCTAAAGCGATCCGGGTTCCAGGTAAAGACGCGGTACCCGTCCATATAATCAATATCCAGGTGAATCACATCGCAGGGAATGCCGCATTCCCGCATTTTCTTTGCAACACCCTGCACTTCCTCCCGGCTCATGTAACTCCAGCGGCATTGCTGGTATCCAAGCGTCCATTTCTGCGGCAGGGGCGTGGTTCCCGTCAGATACGTATATCCGCCGATCACCTCCGGCATGCTGTCCCCTGCAATCAGGTAATAATCCAGATTGCCGTTTTGCGCACGATAGTGATAATAAGCGTCGGATTCTTTTCCCATATCAAAAACCGTGCGGTATGGATTGTCAAAAAACAGTCCGAACACGGCGTCGCTTCTCAGGGTGATAAAAAACGGGATGGATTTGTACAGGGACTTAAAATTATCCATCTGTGGGGCCGGGTCATCCGTATTCCACATCACGTACTCATACCCGCGCTTATCCAAAAAACCCGTCTTATCGCCAAGCCCGTAAAAGGCTTCGTCCCCTTCCAGCTGCTTGCAGACCACAAACCCGCCGTCCCCTTCCTCCTCTGCAGCGTGTCCTTCCGCTTCCAGCAGCTTTTTCATCTCCTCACTGGCCCGCACGATGGGCGTTCTCTCCCCCCGGTAGTCCCGGCAGAGCACAGAACCGTCCGCCCGGTAAAAATCCACCAAAAAGCCGTCGGAAACCTTCGCGGTGACAGACGCAGTGGATACCGATACCACGCCCCCCTCTTCTTTGACCGAAAACGCTGTATAAACCGCCTTCTCACCCTCAATCGCTTTGGAGCGGTGGGCATCACTTGCAAAGCCTGCGAACACATTCAAAATGGTATCCGTGATCACTTCGATTCTGCCGTCCATGTTTTCAAAATGGATCCGTACCAGATTTCCGTCTTTTTCAAATGAAAGCAGCCTTCCAAAATCCATCGTCAATTCCTCCCGTAAAGCGCACAAAGCGTCCTGATTTGCTTTGCCAGTTCCTTTGTCACATCTTCCTTTGTCATCCGCCAGCGCCAATTGGTTCCCAGCGTGGAAGGAAAATTAATTCTGGCTGTATTATCCAGCACAAGATAGTCCTGAATGGGGATCACGCACATTTTTGCCACACTGGAAATTGCCGTGCGCACCAGTTCCCGCACCAGTTCCTCATCCGTCTCGTTCATCCGGTTTAAGTACACGCGCAATGCTTTCTTCTCAGCTTTGGTGATGCTGCCCAGCCATCCCAGCGCCGTCTCGTTATCGTGGGTTCCCGTATAGGCCACACAATTGGGTTCGTAATTGTGGGGCAGATAGTCGTTTGCCCCGCTGGAATCCCTGGCGTCAAATGCAAACTCCAGCACCTTCATGTTGGGATAGCCGCTGTCCGCCACCAGCTTGCGCACGCTGTCCGTCATGTAGCCCAAATCCTCGGCGATGATATCCTTTTTCCCCAACCGGCTTTTCAGCACCTGAAACAGTCCGATTCCCGGCCCTTTTTCCCAATGCCCGTTTACCGCCGTCTTATCTCCTGCGGGAATGGAAAAATACTCGTCAAACCCACGGAAATGGTCAATGCGCACCACATCATAAAGCGTAAAGCAGTTGGCTATGCGGCGCACCCACCAGTCATATCCCGTTTTTTTGTGGTACTCCCAGCGGTAAAGCGGATTTCCCCAAAGCTGTCCGTCCGCGGAAAACCCGTCGGGGGGACATCCCGCCACCGCCGCAGGCCTGCGGCTCTCATCTAACTGGAATAATTCCGGATGCGCCCACACATCCGCGCTGTCGTAGGCCACATAAATCGGAATGTCGCCGATAATCCGGATTCCCTGCTCATTGGCATAGTTTTTGAGCTGCAGCCACTGTTTGAAAAACAAATACTGCAGCCACGCATAAAAACGGATTTCCTCCGCATAAGTGCTCCTGTAATACCACACCGCATTGTCCCAGCGGTACCGGATATCCTCCGCCCACTGGTCCCAGCTCTCCCCGCCGAACACATCCTTGACTGCCATGAACAGGGCATAATCATCCAGCCACCAGCCGTTCTCCCTGCAAAATTCTTCAAAGGCTTCATCCTGCTCCTTTTGGCTTCTTTGAAACGCCTTTTTTAACAGGGGCATCCGGTTCTTATACAGCTTGCCATAGTCGATATCCCTCTCGTTGTCCCCCATATCGCAGTTTTTCACTTCGGCCCTGGTCAAAAATTTTGCTTTCACCAGTTCTTCCAGATCAATAAAATACGGATTGCCCGCATATGTGGAAAAAGACTGGTAGGGGGAATCCCCGTAGCTGGTAGGCCCCAGTGGCAGAATCTGCCAATATTGCTGCCCTGCCTTTTTCAAAAAATCCACCCAGTTGTACGCTTCCTTGGAAAAACAGCCGATTCCGTTGGGCGACGGAAGGCAAAACACCGGAAGCAAAATCCCACACTCTCTCATCGTAAACTCCTCCATACTTCTATGATTTTCATCTGCCATGCCCCCTCGTACACAAAACGCCGGGCCAAGGCAGCCGTTTTCCACCATCTTCCATTATACCGATAAAATGTCCCACAGTCTATACAAAATCCTTCTGCAACGCAAAAACAATTTTCCCAAAGGGGCAATGCGCTTGTATGCAAGGTCAGTAACTCCCCTTTTAGAAATATCCTGCAAAATGGATAAAATGGATATTATTCATTTAGTTAATGAGTGCGTGAATGACGCAAACAAAACTAGGGATGATATCGCTATCAAATACATTAAACGTGCGCTTAAATCACAAAGATAATCAGCACAGTGACAACATAATATACTTAGCCGGGCAGCCGGGGGACGTGTTCTCACCTGATCCGAGTTCTGCGGAAGGGGTGATTATTATGAGTACATATGAAGAAATGCAGATTATACTTACTATTGCTTTACTGGTAGTTGCAATTCTGAATTTGAAAAATAAGAAATAGCCGTCCTGACTTTGGGAAGAGCAGACGGCTATCACTTATTAGTTTAAAGCTTATTCGCCGGGTCGGGTGATCTGCACTCACCTTCCGGCTGTCCTGTTAAGTATATTATAGGTCATTGTTCTCGATTTTTCAACCACATATTTAATGAATTTTACTATCCTTTCTAACCCTTCCGCAGCCGCCGCACGGTCAGAAAGGAAGGAATGGTTTATTATGACAGGTGGAACAAGGAAGCGTGGGAAAACGTGGTCATATTATTTTGACCTTGGCACGATTAACGGAAAGCGCCAGAAGAAGGAAAAAGGCGGCTTCAAAACCAAAAAGGAAGCGGAAGTGGCGCTTGCAAAAGCAATCAACAAATACAATATGACCGGATCGGTGTTTGAACCTTCTGAAATAGCGGCAGCTGACTATCTGGATCAGTGGTACAAAAGTTATTGCGTCCTGAACCTGAAGCCGAACACTATTAAGAATTATAAGCGGTTGATTGACAAATTCATTTCCCCGGCGATAGGGAAATACCGCCTGTGTGCGTTAAATCCGGCAGCGGTGCATCTGTTTATAGACCAGTTGAAAAAGGACGGCTTTTCCAAAGGCACAGTGACGCTGATCCGTGATATATTGTCAAGCGCTTTGAATTATGCCATCCATCCGCTGGGATATATCCAGTATAACCCATGCCAGCGGATCCTTGAAGTGTTCCCGTCCGGGCATCCGTACCACATAGCCTTTATGATTGGTTACTATACACGGATGCGGATCAATGAAATATTTGCCCTGACATGGGATGATGTTAATTTTGAGAAGCGCACGATCTCCGTTAATAAAACAGTAGTCCGCATGAAAAAGCAAAGCAAGGATGATCCGATCTGGCAGGTCACGGATCCCAAAACAGAAACATCAAAGCGTGCTATAGATTTTGGAAGCACCTTACTTCTTGCCCTGAAAACGACCAGGAAGCAGAAGCAATTTTCACGCCTGAAATGGGGATCCCCTTTAATTTTCACTCCCTCCGGCATACCCACGCCACCTATTTGATTGAAAGCGGCGTAAACATAAAAGCGTTGCAGGAGCGTTTGGGACATGCTAACGTGACCGTGACCATGAACCGCTATGTACACAACACCGATACAGCCAGCGGCAGGCTTCAAAAAAACCAAAGGGATTGATTTTGAGTTGTGCCGTTCTTCTTCCGTAAAGCGGCGCTTTATATGCCAAAACATGATCCGCACCGTTACCTTCCGGCTGCCAGCCGGTCATACAGATCCCCTATCGTTTTCCGGTCAGCCATCTGTTCCGAAAATGCGCTGGCACTGCCCGCTGCGATTCCCATGTAAAACGCGTGCATATAGTCATGCTTTTCCATCCAGCCCGCCATAAACCCGGCCACCATGGCATCCCCTGCGCCCACACCGTTGACCACTTCCCCTTTTGGCGCAGGCGCATCGTATATGTTACCGTCCGCCGCCGCCAGCACCGCACCTTCCCCCGCAAAGGAAACCAACACATTTTGCGCGCCCCTCTCCCGCAGCATTCGGGCATAGGGCACCGCCTGTTGCCTGTGCGTAATCTCTGTCCCAAAAATCCCTCCCAGTTCGTGGTGGTTGGGCTTGACCAAAAACGGCCGGTAAGAAAGCGCGTGCAGCAGCAAATTTCCGGATGCGTCCACCACAGTCTGGACGTCCCTTCCGCAAAGGCTTTCCATGATTTTTTGATACGTGTCATCCGGCATGGCGGGAGGAATGCTACCGGATAAAAAAAGAGTATCCTGTCCGTCTAACACCTGCAGTTTTCCCAACAGCTGCCGGAATTTTTCATCGCTGATCATAGGCCCCTGCGCGTTAATTTCCGTACCTTCCATCGACCGAAGCTTTACATTGATTCTTGTAAGTCCGTCCTCCAGCCTGATCAGGCCGTTTCGGATCCCATACGCTTCCAGCCTGCGCACCACCTCATCCCCGGTAAATCCGGCCACAAACCCCAGCGCCGTGCTCGGAATGCCAAGGTTTTGCAGCACAATGGATACGTTGATCCCTTTCCCTCCCAGCAGCAGTTCCTCCGAACCGGTACGGTTTGTCCTGCCCAGCCGAAAATCCGCAACGGACACCACGTAATCCAACGAAGGATTCAATGTCACCGTATAAATCATCCGTCCCACCCCCATCATAACGTTTTTCACACTTTTTTCGCATTTTTATCGCATTTTCCTCACAAATCCAAAACAAATCCAACACACTTTTTTCCTATACTGTACCCATGAAAACCAAAAACAAGCGAAATGCAGGTTAGGGTATGCGCGGCATCCGCTAACCTGACAGATGCAATGAGCCGCGCAGAAATGAGGAGATTATGTCAGAATTTAATAATTACGAAAATACCAACCAGACCTACCAATACAACACCCCAAACGGCAGCCTGCAAAACATTCCCAATGCCACAGGGCCGCAGAGGCGCAAAAAGAGCGGCAAAACGGCCAAAGCCGTAAAAAAGATCGGTGCAGTCACGCTCAGCGCGGTGTTGTTCGGCTCAGTGGCCGCCGGAACCTTTCAGGCCGTCAACACCCTGACCGGCTATGCTCCCGCCGCAAAAACCGAGGCTGGCACCGCCCCCGGCGCTGCCGTCCCTGTGCCGGACGCGTCCGGCAACACTGCCGAGTCAGAACCCAGTGTTTTGCAGACGGTTTCGCCCTCCGGCAGCACGGCCAAAGGAAGCCTGGACGTCTCCGACATTGCGGCTTCTGTAATGCCGTCCATCGTTTCCATTACCAACCGCTCCGTACAGGAAATCCAGAACTATTTCAGCTTTTTTAGCCGCAGTGCACAGCCGCAGACAATGGAAACCGAAAGCGCCGGTTCCGGCTTTATCATCGGGCAAAATGCGGAGGAATTGCTGATTGCCACCAATTACCACGTCATTGAAAATGCAAAAACCATTTCCGCCTGCTTCATTGATAACCAGGCCTACGAAGCCAACGTAAAAGGTACGGATCCCGAAAATGACCTTGCCGTCATCGCCATTCCGTTAGGGAACATTTCCTCCGACACAATGTCCCAGATTAAAGCGGCCTCCATCGGTGACTCCGATGCGCTCAAGGTGGGGGAACAGGTCGTGGCAATCGGCAACGCCTTGGGATACGGCCAGTCCGTCACTACCGGCATCGTGAGCGCCACCAACCGCACCATTCAGAGGGAACAGGCTTTCACGGCCACGGGCCCTGCACAAGACGCCCCTTTCTATATCCAGACCGATGCCGCCATTAACCCCGGCAACAGCGGCGGCGCGCTTGTCAACATGAACGGCGAAGTGGTCGGCATCAACTCCGCTAAAATAGGCGGCACCAATATTGAAGGGATGGGATATGCCATTCCGGTCTCCAGGGTTTCCGACATCATTGAGACTTTGATGAACGAAACCACCCGCACCGTCGTTGCGGCCGAAAAGAGAGGAAACATCGGTATTTCCGGCCTTTCCGTGGACGCAAGCGTCAACCAGGCCTACGGCATCCCTGTGGGCGCTTATATCGCGGAAATTACCAAAGGCGGCGCAGCCGAAGCGGCAGGCCTCCAAAAAGGGGAAGTGATTGTCGGCTTTGACGGCAAATCCGTCACAAGTATTGAGGAGTTAAAGGAACGTCTGCAATATTATGCCGCAGGCGAAACCGTGGAACTTGCCCTCAAGGTTCCCGGCTCCGGCGGATATACCGATAAAACCGTATCCATCACCTTAGGGCAGGCTCCCGCCGCAGAAGAAAGTGCGCAGCCTGAAACCGAAACCACCGTCCCGGACTATAACATCCATTGGTAAAATAGTGCCGCCCGGCGGCGGCACTTTCTGAGAATGCTCCGCATTCTCCCTACCTTATTACGGCAGTTTCCACTTCCTATTAGGATAAAATAGCAGGCAGAAAGGGCTATGAAAAAATGACGCGACCTTCATTTTTCACAGCCCTTTTCATTGCCTCTATAATATTCGGCACATCTTTCTCAAACATCCAGATCCTGTGCTTTGATATACTCCATAATGTCACCGACTGTGGAGAATTTCTCCAGATCTTCAGAAGGGATCTCAATGCCATACTCTTCTTCGAAAGCCATAACCAATTCGAAAAGATCCAGGGAATCTGCCTGAAGATCATCCTTGAAAGAAGTATCTTCCGTGATCTCGACATCATCCAAATTCAGCTGTTCACGAATAATATCTGCAATTTTTTCCAACATCTTTCTATCTCATCTCCTTTCCCGCAAATTTTATTACGTGCATTGTCAACAAGAGTATATTATCTGCCATACCGATTGTCAACTGTTTTACAAGGTTTTCCAAATAAAAAGGTTACAGTTCAGCCGGCGGGGTCATTAAGTTACCTTCTTTCCAACAGGCTTTGGTATATTTCCCGCCTGCCCACCCCCCTGTCTTTTGCGGCCTGCTTCATGGCATCTTTACGTTCCATGCCCTGCTCCTCGTACAGCCGCACATGCTCGGCCACGGACAGGGCCTCCCATTCTGCCTGCCGTTCCTTTTTTTTCTGCATCCGGTCCCTGCCTTCCACCACCAGCACATACTCCCCGCGCGGCTCTGTCTCCCCATAGTAAGAAACCGCTCCCTCCAGCGTGGTAGGCATGACTTCCTCAAACTTTTTTGTCAGTTCCCGGCAAATGGTGAGACGCCGCTCCCCCAACGCCTCATGCAATTCCTGCAAGGTGCGCTTCAGGCGGTGCGGGGCCTCATAAAAAACCATGGTCCGGGATTCTTGGCTGCATTCCTCCAAAACCTCCGCCTTTTCCTTTTTATCGGACGGCAAAAATCCCTCAAAACAAAATCTTCTGGAGGACAGGCCGGACAAAGTGAGCGCCGTGATACAGGCGCAGGCTCCCGGAAGGCTTGTCACCCGGATGCCGGCTTCCTGACACATTTTCACCAGGGTCTCGCCGGGATCCGATATGGCCGGGGTTCCCGCGTCCGTCACCAACGCCACATTTTTTCCCTCCTGCAGCCGTGCCACCAAAACCTGCGCCTTTTCCACCTTATTATGCTCATGATAACTTGTCATGGGGGTATGGATGTCGAAATGATGCAAAAGCCTGATGCTGTTGCGGGTGTCCTCCGCCGCAATCAAATCCACGCTGCCCAGCGTCTCCACAACGCGCATCGTCATGTCCTGCAGATTCCCGATGGGCGTCGCACATAAATATAAAATTCCCGTTTTCAATCTTTTCTCATTCCTCCTCGCAGGCGGCGCTTTCCCCCGCAGGTGTTTTGGGATATACCGTTTTTGCTACCCGTTCCCTGTGCCCCGCCCACGCAGCGCTGTGCAGGCCCCCTTCCGTATAGCGGTTGGCCGCATTCCAGAGAATCCATTCCTCATACCCCGCATCATATACCGCCTGTATCTGATCCCGGATTTGCTGCGGCCCATATTGGATATGTCCCTTTACCCATGTGGCCGTAAAATCCTGCAGCCACGGGCGCACATCCGCCCGTACTTTTGGAAGCGGCGAAAGCTTGGCAATCTCTTCTTTTCCCAAAACCGTCTCCGTTTCCCCCGCTGCATCCGCTCCCAAACCGTTTCCGGATACCGTGTCCGGCGTTTTGTTTTCATCTACATACGCTGTCCCGTCGGGCTCCATCACCCCTGCCAGCACCTTTTTGGATGCCTGCATTGCCGCCAGCACGGTCTGATAGGGCTGCGCGTCCGGCACCGGTATATTATAGTTATAGGGTCCGTAATGGGACGGGTACACCATCGGGCTCAAATAATCCAAATGCTGCGCCAAAGCCACATAATCCTGCCCCACGATCTGCTGGTCCAGGGCAGAATCAATCACCACGCCGTAAACGTCTGCCGATACGGCCGCTCCCGCTTTATGTAAACGCTGCGCCGCATACGCCGCAAATTCGCTGATCACTTCCGTCTTTTCTTTTCCCTGCGCCTGTGCGCCGAAATCCACCTGCTTCATCCCTTTATCCGTGGAAAAACGAATATAATCAAACTGAACCTCGTCAAACCCAAGGCTTACGGCCCCCTCGGCGATCTCCAGCAAATACTCCCAGACCTGCTTTTCGTAAGGGTTCACCCAGGCCTGCCTGCTTTTGTCCCGGAAAATGGTGCCGTCCGCATTGTGCAGGCTCCAGTCCGGTTTCGCATCGGCCAAAAAGGGATCCTTAAACGCCACAATCCGGGCAATCAGGTAAATCCCTTTCTCTTTACACTTGCGCACCAGTTCCGGCATATCCCTGACATAGCGTTTGACCGAACCGATCTGGGCGGCGGTCGGAGCGTCCATGTCGCAGGTCACATATCCTTCGTCATTTTTGATGTCTATCACCATGGCGTTTAATTCGGTTCGTTCCACCATGTCGATCAGATTATCCATATTGGCCGTTCCCGCCATGGGGCCTGTCACGTAAATACCGCGAACCTTGGGCCGCTGCACCGGTATATCCCCTTTTTCCGGTTCGCACTGCGCCGCTTCCTCTCCCGTAGTTTCTGCCTCCGACAAACCGTCCTGTGTCCCTTCCGGCCCGGATGCCCCAAAACCGGACTGTGTCTCCCCTGCCTTGGATGCCCCAAAACCGGACTGTGTCTCCTCCGGCTTTAATACCGCCGATTCGTCCTGCGTCCCTGACGCAGCTAAGCTGTCATGCCTTTCATCCGCCTGCGTTGCCGCCAAACCGGGCTGCGTCTCTACCGCCTCCCGCGAATCTGCCTGCATCGTCTCCCTGCACCCCGCTACCGCCACAAACAAAACCAGGGCCGCCAACCATACCAGCCTTTTTTTCATTCCAACCTTCCTGCCCGCCCTTGCGGGTATATATGCATGTTCAAAAGATTTTTTCATATGCTTCTCCTGGCGCATTTTTCAAACACGCCCTAATACCCGTAAATCCTTTCAATTTCTTCCGTATAAACCCCCGGCCTCTCATAAATGACCAACGGCTTTTCCACCTGCAGCCGGGGCTTTGCCCCCCGCACAGCCTGCAAAAGTACCATGTTCGGTTCCTTATCTGCAAACGGGTACACCAGCTGCATCCGTTTCGGCTCCAGCCCGCAGCGCTCCAGCGTTACCATAATCTCCGCCAGCCGAAAAGGCCTGTGTACCATAAAAAAACTGCCCTTGCAGACCAGCAGCTTTGCCGCTGCATGTACCACATCTTCCAGCGTACACAAAATTTCATGGCGGGCGACCGCCTTTGGTTCTTCCGGATTGGCCAGCCCGTGCTGTCGGATCATATATGGGGGGTTGCTCGTCACAACGTCAAAAGAAGCAGCCGCAAAAAGACCACCTGCTTCTTTGATATCCCCCTTCAAAATATCAATTTTTCCCTGCAGACCGTTCAAAGCCACGCTGCGTCGTGCCATATCCGCACTGTCCTCCAAAATCTCCAGTCCAGTCAGATGGGAGGCCTTTGTTCTCCCCGCCAAAAGAAGGGGGATGATTCCGGTTCCGGTTCCCAAATCCAGCACCCTTGCATTGGGTCTGATACGGTCCTTGGCAAAGCCGCAAAGCAAAACCGCATCCATCCCAAAGCAAAACCTTCCCGGATTCTGGATAATCCGGTATCCGTTTCGCTGTAAGTCATCCAGCCTTTCCCCCCTGCGCAGATATCCTGCTCCCCCAACAGGTACACGCAAGTGTTTCTCGTCTTCCCCTCGGTCAACCATGGAAATCCTCCCGGGCCCTAGTCATCCAGCTTCGACTTTGCGCCCTTTTTTTCTTCCTTCTCCAGCTTTTCCAATTCCCGCAGTTCTCTCTCATCCGCATTCTCGGGCCTGCGCGTCCGCCCATGCTTTCTTTTAAACCGCAGCTGCTCCACCCGGTATTCATGTATCTCTTTTTCGTCGTCCACGTCCACAATCACCTTGACCAGCTGGCGCAGTACGTTGACAGAGGCCACCTCCCCCTTCAATCCGTCGTCCGTAGTCACGTAATCGCCCACATTGGGAAGCCTGCGGTTCAAATCCTCATAGGTCTCCTCCTCATGCTTTAAACAGCACATCAGCCTGCCGCACACCCCTGAAATCTTGGTAGGGTTTAAGGAAAGGTTCTGCTCCTTGGCCATCTTGATGGATACCGGAATAAACTCCGACAGATGGTTATGGCAGCATAAAACCCTGCCGCAAATGCCCACGCCGCCCAAAATCTTCGTCTCGTCGCGCACCCCGATCTGGCGCAACTCAATCCTGGTTTTAAACACACTGGCCAAATCCTTTACCAGTTCCCTAAAATCAATCCGTCCATCCGCGGTAAAATAAAACAATACCTTATTGTTGTCAAACGTATACTCCGCATCGATCAGCTTCATTTCCAATCCGTGCTTCCCGATTTTTTCCTGACAAATCCGGTAAGCCTCTTTTTCCCGGATTTTGTTGCCCGCTTCCTGCTCGTCGTCGCGCTCCGTCGCCACACGCAATACCGGTTTTAAGGGCTGTACGACCTTGGATTCCTCCACATCGCGGATATCCCCCACTACAGTGCCGTATTCCACGCCGCGCGCCGTCTCCACGATCACATGGTCTCCCCTTTTTACCTGAAAATGCAACGGGTCAAAATAATAAATCTTTCCCGCCGTCCGAAAACGCACCCCGATTACTTTCATGCCCTATCAACCTCCCGCCTGCCCATACCCGCAGGCCATCCGGCCTTTTACAGACCTATCTTTTAAGAATTCTCCTGTATCGTCAAAAGCAGAAGTTCCATCGTCAAGTCAAAACTGACATTGGCCGACAGTCTGGCCTTTGCCTTGTCAAGGGCACGCAGAATCGTTTCGATACCCTCATAGGAACTCCGGTCGGCCACCTTCCTAATATACTGTATTTCCTGCCGGAAAATCAAGTGGTTTGCATCATTCAATGCCTTAAACATCAAAATATCCCGGTACCAGATGGAAAGGATGTCCAAATAGTCGCTCACATCCAGCTGATACTCCGAAATCTTCCTGATGGCCGCCACAATCTCCGAAATTTCCATCTCATTGATATATTTTAGCAGCGTCACCGCCTCTTCCCGCACGTTCTCAAATTCCTCGCTGGTGGCAAGCAGCTTGGCCCGTCCGATATTGCCCCGCGCAAAAGCGGTACAGACCTCCGCTTTATAATCCGGGATCTGCAGCGTTTCCATCAGGTATTTGCGCACCACCTCGTCCTTAACGGGCCGCATATGGAGCACCACGCACCGGCTCAGAATTGTGGGCAGCAGCGTTTCGATACTGCTTGTCATAATAATGACCACTCCATACCGGGGCGGCTCCTCCAGCGTCTTTAGCAGCGCGTTCTGCGCCTGTACGGTCATTTTTTCCCCTTCGCTGATCAAATAAACCTTATACGGCCCCTGATACGGCCTGATTCCCATATCCTGGTTAATCTGGGTACGGATATCGTCCACACCGATGGAGTTTGGCTTTTCATGCACCAGCCGGATGATATCCGGATGGTTGCGCGAAAGCGCCTGCTTACAGGAATGGCATTCCTGACAGGGTTCCTCCCCACCGTTTTCACACTGCAGCGCCATGGCGAAAACCTTCGCGATAAACTCTTTTCCTGAATTGCGCTCCCCGTTGATGATATATGCATGGGAAACCTGTTTTGTCCTAAGCGCCGTCTGCAAATGCTCCCGAATCTGCTCCTGCCCGATAATATCCGTAAACCTTGCCATATTCCCCGCCTCCTTTTGGACACGCATGCGCGCATCCCTTCTTTCCGTTTCGCCCTGCAAAACCAAATTGCCCTCCGGCCTTAGGCCTGATACCGTCGCAACGTATTGCAGCATCGCTAAAACATTACATCCGCCTGCGGATATAAGCCCGTATCTGCTCCAGACAGTCTACAAGCACCCGGTTTTCAAACCTTTGGGCAATCTTTGCCTCCCGTATATGTTCCTCCGAAAAATCTGCCTCATCCGCCAAAAAGCGCCTGCACATCTCCGCATACTTTGGCGCATCCTGCGCCTTTTCCCGGTCCAGCGCCCGCTGCAGGCGCATGCCGTCTTCGAGTTCCACCAAAATGGGAACCAGCGCTTCCTCCCCGAAATAGCGCTGCATCGCCCGGTACGATTCCAGCGTTCCCACCAGCAGATAATTCCATTTTGCCAGATCGACCTGCCCGTCGTCTACCGTAAAATAATGCCAAATTCCCAGAACCGTGTGATAGGAGCGCAGTTCGACCAGCTTTCCCTCCCGCCGTATTCCCTCAAGGCCTTCCTGATCCGTAAAAAAGTAATCCACGCCGTCCTTTTCCCCGCTGCGCACCGGCCTTGTGGTATAGGGAATCAACGTGCGGAAGGCAAATTCCCCCTCCCCCAAAAGCTTTCTGTAAATGGTATCCTTGCCCGAGGAGCTTTTCCCCATAATATAAAATATCCTGCCCATCACGCCTGATCCTGTCCACCGGCCAGAAACAATGCCGCCTGCACGGCGCGTTTCCAGCCCCTTAACCTTTCTATCCTCTCCTGCGTTTCCATGCGGGGAACAAAGGTATTGGCTAACGCCCAGTTTTCACGGATGTCATCCTCGTCCTTCCAAAATCCCACGGCAAGCCCCGCAAGATACGCCGCCCCCAAAGCGGTAGTCTCTATGCATTTTGGCCGGAGCACTTCCTTATGCAGGATATCCGCCTGGAACTGCATGAGAAAATCGTTGGCGGAAGCGCCGCCGTCCACCCGCAGTCCCAAAAGCGGCATACCCGCATCCTTTTCCATCGCCTCAATCACCTCTGCGGTCTGGTACGCCAGGGATTCCAGCGTGGCACGGATCAGGTGCTCTTTGGACGCCCCCCTGGTCAGCCCCGTGACAATCCCCCTCGCGTAAGGATTCCAATAAGGCGCCCCCAACCCCGTGAAAGCGGGAACCACATAAACCCCTGCCGTATCCTGCACCGCCTTTGCATATTCTTCGCACTGCGGGGCCGTTTTGATCATGCGCAGTTCGTCCCGCAGCCATTGCACCGCCGCACCGGCCACGAACACGCTGCCCTCCAAGGCATAACAAACCTTTCCTTCCCGTCCCGCCGCAATGGTGGTCAGCAGACCATTTTGGGAGACAATCGGCTTCTCCCCGGTATTCATCAGCAAAAAACAACCCGTACCGTATGTATTTTTCGCCTCCCCAGCCCCAAAGCAGCATTGGCCAAACAATGCCGCCTGCTGGTCGCCCGCCGCGCCCGCAATCGGGATTTCCCCTCCTACCACGGTTTCGTCGCTCAAACCGTATACGCAGCTGGAGGGCGCTACCTTAGGAAGCATGCTTTTGGGAATTCCGAAATAGGAAAGAATTTCGTCGTCCCATTCCCTTTTATAAATGTCAAACAGCATGGTGCGGGAGGCATTGGTGTAATCCGTCACAAACACCCTGCCCTTCGTCAGGTTCCAGATCAGCCAGGTATCCACCGTGCCAAACAAAAGGTCCCCCTCCATGGCCATCTGCCGCGCGCCTTCCACGTTGTCCAAAATCCACTCGATCTTCGTGGCGGAAAAATAAGCGTCCGGCACCAAACCGGTGCGCTCCCGGATCACCCGGTCAAACCCTTCCGCTTTTAACCGCTCAATCCGGTCCGCCGTGCGGCGGCACTGCCATACGATCGCCGGATAAACCGGCTTCCCGGTCTTCTTGGAAAAGCAGACGGTAGTCTCCCGCTGGTTTGTGATCCCGATTGCCGCAATTTCCCCAATATCTGCGCCGATCTGCCCCATCGCCTCCACCGCCACGGAAAGCTGGGAGGACCAAATCTCCAACGGATTGTGCTCCACCCACCCCGGCTTCGGGTAATATTGGGTAAATTCCTTTTGCGCAATGGAACAGACCTTTCCCTGCCGGTCAAACAAAATACAGCGGGAACTGGTCGTTCCCTGATCCAATGCCATCACATATTTTTTCATGCGTCCTCTCATTCTGCCGTACGCAGGAAATTCTGTCCTCACAGGATAACCGCGCCGACCTGACCTAAACCATTACAACCCTTCCCCTGCAAAACCCTGACCATGCCACGTTCCACACCGCAGACCGCCAGTCCCTGTCCTTCATATTCTTCCAGCAGCCGGACTGCGGCGCTGTCCAACCGTTCGCCCGGCACTGCGATGGGAATTCCCGGCGGATACAGGTTGATAAATTCCGCACTGACACGACCCTCGGCACGGCACAGCCATACCTTTTCTGCCCGGGACTCCACCGCATCATGTATTCTGCACGATGCCTCCAGAACCGGATAAGGCGGCAAAACCCGCTTATCCTCTCCTGCGTGCGCCAAACCCCCGGCATGCGTATATAAAGCGTCGATTTCCCGCAGCGCTGCCGCAAGCCTTTGCCATCCTTCCCTGCGGTCACAGCAGGTCACGATGGCCGTCACCCCAGCAGCATCCGCCGCTTCCATCTGTAAATGATACCGTTCCAGCAAAATGTTATATAATTCCTTTCCGGAAAGTCTGTCACAGGATGCGGTGAGCAAAATCTTCCCCGGATCCCACCGCCAAACGCTGTTTCCATGCGTCCCCTGCGTCACCGCCCGCAAAAAGGACAGCTTTGCCGTCTCCTTCAAAAAATCTTCCCTGTCCCTAAAAAAATCATCCCATAAAGCGCTTCCCTTTTCCTCCACCGCCCGGATGCAGCTGTCCATACTGGCCATCAGGAGGTAGGAAGGGGAACTGGTCTGGTAAACTCCCATGAAAAACCGGACACGCCCTGCCTCCACCCTCTCCCCCTTTACAAGCAAAAGCCCGGTCTGCGTCATGCACGGCAGGGTCTTGTGCAGACTGACCACCACCGCATCCGCCCCCAAATGTACCGGGCTGTCCGGAAAGCCGGGATGAAAACCAAAATGCGCGCCATGCGCGGCGTCCACCAGCAACGGAACGCCAAAGCGGTGTGCAACCCCGGCAATTTCCCCCACATCCGCAACCACCCCGTCATAAGTGGGGGACACAAGCAAAACCGCCGCCGCGTCCGGATGCAGCTGCAGCGCCTCTTCCACCTGCCCGGCCGTAATGACATCCGCTATCCCCCATTGGGGCACGGTTCTTGGATACAGGTATACCGGGCGGAGTTTTCGCAAATACACGGCATGATATACCGCTTTATGACAGTTGCGCGCCATAATCAGCTTCCCGCCCTCCGGCACCGCTGCACTGATCATGGCCAAAATTCCCGCCGTACTGCCGTTGACACTGTAGAAAGCTGCATCTGCCCCGTAAAGCCGGGCCGCCCTGCCCATGGCCTCCCGCAAAATCCCTTCCGGCTCATGCAGGTTGTCAAAACCGTCGATTTCCGTAATATCCAGCGCAAACGCCCCCAAAAGGGCCTGCCCCCGCCGTCCCTCCCCCATAAACGGCATAGCATTCCTCTTATGCCCCGGCATGTGAAAAGGATAAAAATCACTCCCGGCGTAATCCTCCAGCCGGGAAAGCAGGGATTCTTCCCGGCTCATACACATTTGCCCCTGCAAAATAACGTCTCTTTCAAAGAACAATATTTATCGGCTGCCGTCACAATCCATGCTTCCCTGCACGCAGGCAGCTTCACCGTAAGAGGCCACATATGCTTTTCGATAATATCCCTCTCCCTGGGGGATAACCGGTATTCCCGGCTGGCGTTTAGCAGGGCCACATGGGGATGGTGAAAACCGTGCAGCCTTTTATGACTGTTCTTATCATGCCAGTCATACAAAAAATAGTCATGCAGCAGCGCACCCCGTATCAGTTCCCGCTCCTTACAGGAAATTCCCAGCTTCTTTAGCTTTTCCCCAATCCAAATGCTGCACTCCGCCACCCGCAGGCTATGCCGCTTGACCGATACGCTCCCGTGCTGCAAGAACTGTTCCGACCTGCGAAAATTGTAAGACTGCAAAATGTCCTTTGCATACTGCCGGATACGCGCCCGGTGCTCCATGATGCGCAGCCTTTTTGCCCGCAGCCTCTCCTTTTTGTCCAATGCCCTCACTCCTTTACCCTTTCCTGTCCGGCATCCTGTTTTGTAAACCTGCCTCTTTTTTGATAGTATACCACATAATCGTATTGGTTACCAGTAACAATTGCCACCTCCATATGTTCGTGTTACAATATAGTTACTATAAACGGCATGCACACATGCGGCCTTGCCGCATGGTGCGTGCACGGACTGCGCAGCAAGTGCGCAGTCCTGCTTGTAGGTTTTGGTACTTTCATAGTAACGATTCGGGGCGGTATTGCGGGTTTTTCTGTGCAAAGACTGCCGCCAAAGTGTTGACCTAAAACCCAAAAAGGAGGATATACGCATGGAACTCGGAAAATTTATAGAAATTGCCCAGCCCCTCGGTGTTCTCGGCATCAGGATTTCCCAAAACGGGGAACCTGTCGGGGAATGGCTTTATGAGGAAGAATGCCGCAGGAACATTTATTCCGCAACCAAAAGTTTTACTTCCTGTGCGGTAGGCTTTGCGGTTCAGGAAGGACTATTATCCCTTTCGGAAAAGCTGACGGATGCTTTCCCAAAAGAAATGCCCGATGTGATCAGCAAAAACCTGGAAGCGGCAACGGTCCGGGATTTGCTGACGATGTGTCTCGGACAGGAAAACGGCAGCCTGATGGGCGGACAACGTCCTTTTTACGAGGAGGACGACTGGGTAAAGCTGTCTTTTGCAATCCCCTTTGTCCACGCCCCGGATACCCGTTTTGTCTACAATAATGTAGGGCCGTACCTGGCAGGCATTCTGGTGCAAAGAAGGGCCGGGTGCGATTTGGTTTCCTATCTCACTCCCA
>CARDPF010000011.1 GCA_948960675.1 uncultured Eisenbergiella sp. | reverse complement strand
TCGTCCATTGCTTCTGTCATGGTTTCCGAACAGTCCCAAGCCAGCATGGCTATCCTCGGGACGTTATGGGCAAACTTCCTGATTAGGGCCAGACTATTGACAAGACGGATATCATAAAGTCCAAAGCAGAGGAAATAATGAAAACGGGAATCAAAATGAAAGACGCTTATCATGTAGCCTGTGCGGTTTGCCCGTCCTGTGACTGTTTCCTTACTACTGATGACAGACTGTTGAAATACGATACAGACGAGATTCAGATGTTAAACCCCATAGATTTTATTAGAAGATTAGAAGGAGATTTAAATGGTCAGTGATATTGAGATTATGAATAGAGGGATTCATTGCTTATTAGAGAAACTGGGGGTGGTGGAGACAGAGAGATTTATTGCTGTGATTAACAGGGAACGGTTTGATTATACAAAGTGGCAACGGAGCCGGTTTGACAATATGAGTTCTGATGAATTTAACAATGCGGCGGTTGCATATTCCAAAGAAAATCCGTTTTGTAAAAAAGAGTAAGGAAAAGAATGACTCCTTTTTGGTAAGAATCAAGACATGAAAATTCTTATCGAAAAGGAGTATTTTATGCCGGTAGCAAAGGAATAGATTCGCAGGCAGGCTGTACTTTTTTGCTATCCTGAAGGTTTTGCTTCACAGTACACGGTGATATGATTTTGGAAATCACAGTCATTAATTGTATACTGCAATCACGGGTATGAGAACATGATACAAGGGTGAGGGGCGGTTTTTGCGTAGCAAAACTTGTAATACCGCCCCGAATCGTTACTATGAGCGGCCCCGGGCCGTGAATAGTAACCGGTTTTGCGAGGATTTCCGTGGCCGGTATCATCCGGCTATTGTAAGAAATATCCAAATGTGCTATACTGCTATCGGTAGTTTGCGTGGACTCGCAGGGCAGCCATCTATCCTGCGGTTGGGCGTATCAAAAACCGGTGTATGCCATAATGAATCAGGCATGTCCGGACTGTTACGGCGAAGGGATGCTATGAACCGTAAAATCAGAGCCTACAGGGCAGTTATCTATATCGTTCTATTTTATCTGGCCGCAGCATGTTTTTTGCTGGGGCCTGGGCGTGCTTTGGAGAAGGACAGGCTGGTAGCAGGACAGGAGGTTATAGCGGGTGTGGCCGAGGTACGGCTGGACCGGCAGATTCAGCAGGTGTTTTTGGCGGAGGGAACGTACTTAAAATATTTGGAATTGTATGTATCCAGCCGGGAATCGGCGGGGGAGGTATACCGCCTGCTGGTTTATGACGAAAACAGTGAACGGCTGTTTAACAGGGAAGTGGCAATGCCGGAGACCCAAATCCCCGGGTTTCTGCGTATCCCGCTGAGCATGGAGACCGTACCGGGGCGGGCTTATGTCTGGCAGCTGCAGGGTACGGATACCCCCATGGAGTTGGCGTATGAAAATACGGGGGAGACGGGACTGGCCTGTTTTGGAAACTATTATGTTTTGGAAAACGGGGAAACCCTCATGCAGGAGGCGCAGAACATTGTGATGCGTCTGGTCTATACGGACAGGCCTTCCCTCCGAAAGAGGGTAGTTCTTTACGGGGGCTTGTTTTTGACTGCGGCGGTCTTGACGGCTTTTTTGGAATATCTGGGGACAAAACGGCAAAGACTGGTAAAAAAGGTGAGGCTGCGTTTGGTGGTCCGCCTGACGCTTGGGCCGTTGATGCTGGCGTTTGCGGCGTATTTGGCGTTTCTCATATTTGTACAGAACCGGTTTGGCGGTCAGGCCGCTGACAAAGTGGTGTATGGCATCGGTTTGGGTCTGGCAGTGTTTTTTTTCGGGTATGTGATTTATGCGCCGCGCCCGAGACGGAAAACCAGAACGCTCCGGCATCTTGCGCTGCACTGTGGAGCCGACTGGCTGCAGTCTGCCGCTTTTTCGGGCGCGCTTTTGGGCTGTATCCATTTTATGAATGCCCAATATCAGGTGTGGCAGGATCTGGCATACCGGGAGGTGCTGTTTTGGGCAGGGCTGGTGCTGCTGACAATGTGTGGCGCAAAGGAAATTTTGCGTAAAAGCAGCGTGGTCTGGCTTTTGGTTTCGGTGCTTGCGGGAGGCGGGTATTATCTGTACCGCAAAACTGTTTTGGCGGGGGAGGAGGCTGCACTGACGCTCAAGCTCCTTCGCAGTGAAATCGGGATTGCTATGGTGGCGGGCCTTGTGGCGCTTGCGCTGTTTTACAAATTACGCAGGAAAAAATTTGCTTTTGCGGCCCTAAACCGTGTTTATACGGCGCTTCTTATCGCACTTTTTTGTCTGCTTTTGGTCTTTCGCAATACCAGGGGCTGGCCGGTTTATATGGTGCTTGTATTCGGGCTGTTTTATTTGTTCTATCTGGGATGGGAGAACCGGGACAGGCTACTTTTGAATTTTTGCAACGGTGTGATGCTGAACTTTGCATTGGCATGTGTGTTTGCCTTTGCCCGCAGGCCGTTCCGCGCATGGGTGTATTCCCGGTATAATTTTGTGTTTCATACCGTTACCATTACGGCGACCTATCTGACGCTGGTGGTGTGCGCCATGACCGTACGGCTTTTGTGGAAGCTGCAAAAGGGAAAAAGACTGACGGATTATTGGGGAACGCTGCTTTTGTATGGGCTGGCTATGGCATTTTTGTTTTTGACGTTGTCCCGTACAGGATATTTGGCGGTCATCGTGATGACGGTTCTGCTGGTTCCGTTTGCCATCTTTTTTGTCTATCGGAAAAGGACGGCTTTGTTTTTCAAAAATATAGCCTTCATGGCTGCTGCCGCTATCCTCTGCCTGCCGGTGGCTTATACGGGGGTGCGGCTTTTACCGGCTCTTTATAACGACCCATATATATACGAAGTGGAAGACTCCGCTGCGGCCATTCATAAGGATGACCCGGCGGATGCCACCAGCTATATGTCTGTTTCCTATTTCAAATATGTGATGGAGAATAAGCTGTTTGCGGATGCCGCAGGGGAAGCGTCCCCCCGGCTGCAGCTTTACCCGCAGGACGGGCTTTATGTGCTGTCGGATGCCGCTTTGGTGGCGTCTGTGCAGGACATGGGGCCGGGGGAGGATTTTTCCAACGGCAGGTTTGTGATTTACCGCTGCTATATGCAAAACTGGAACCTGACCGGACATGATGAGATGGGGGTGTCCCTGCCGGACGGGTCTGTCAGCGTCCATGCCCACAACTCTTACCTACAGGTGATACACGACCATGGACTTTTGACCGGTATTGTGTATTTGCTGTTCGGGGCGGTAAGCGTATGGCTGATGTTTGGATATGCGCGTAATAAGGGAAAACAGGATGCCTGTGCAGCGCTTCCGTTGGCGGTTTTTATCGGATTTGCGGTGGCGGGGCTTGTGGAATGGCTATTTCATCCCTGTAATCCGCTGGGGTTTTCAACCATGGTAGTTTTGGCCCCCTTATTGTGCTTCGGGAGCCGCCGGGTGTCCAAAAAACTGCCGGATGCAGAAAGCGTGCCGCAGGCGGACGGCCCAAAGCAGATGGAAGTATCTGTGGGGAAAGGAACGGGAAATGAAAGGGAAGGATAAAAAGTCTTTTAATTATCAATTGTTTTACCGCAGGACGGCGCTGATCGCCTACGACATCATCAGCGTGGTGGCGGCAAGCTTTCTGGCGATTTTGATCCGGTATGATTTTAAGCTGGACCAGGTTGCGCCGGAATTCATGCAGCCGATCCGCACCTTTTTATGCCCAAACATCCTGCTGACTCTGGGGATTTTTTATTTGTTTCGCCTTTATCACAGTCTGTGGGCGTTTGCGGGGGAGACGGAACTGCAAAATCTGGTGCTGGGATGCCTTGCTTCCAGTGTGGTGACGGGAATTGGACTGAACATTTTCCGGGTGGGTCAAAAAGCGGTGCCGGACAGTTACTATTTCATGTATTTTTTCGTCCTGCTGATGTTTATGTTTGGGAGCCGTTTTTCCTACCGTTTTCTGCGCAGCAGGAAGCATAAACTGCAAAACCGCAAAAACAGTGTTTCCGTTATGATTATCGGTGCGGGGGAGGCGGGCAATACCATCATCAAGGAGATTGTGGGAAGCAACTATTCTACCATGGTGATCCGCTGCATCATTGACGATGACCGGGAAAAATGGGGACGTTTCATTCAGGGGATTAAAGTAGTGGGGGGCCGGGATAAAATTATTGAATCGGCCGATCTTTATGAGGTTGATGAGATTTTTTTGGCGATTCCTTCCGCATCCCGTGTGCAAATCCGGGAAATTCTGGAGATTTGCAAGGAAACCAACTGCAAGCTGCGTTCCCTGCCGGGGCTGTATCAGCTGGTCAACGGCGAAGTCAACGTGAGCAAGCTGCGGGCCGTGGAGGTGGAGGATCTTTTGGGCCGGGAGCCCATCCGCGTGGATTTGGACTCCATTTTGGGGTATGTACAAAATCAGGTGGTTCTGGTGACTGGGGGAGGCGGCTCCATTGGCAGTGAGCTTTGCAGGCAGATCGCCACCCACAGGCCGAAGCGGTTGGTGATTTTTGATATTTATGAGAACAATGCTTACGATATCCAGCAGGAACTGCGGGAAAATTATCCGAATCTGGATTTGGTGGTACTCATCGGAAGCGTGCGCAATACCAACCGCATCAATATGGTGTTTGAGACCTATCATCCGGACATTGTCTACCATGCGGCGGCCCATAAGCATGTGCCGCTGATGGAGGACAGTCCCAACGAGGCGGTGAAAAACAATGTGTTCGGTACGTGGAAAACCGCCATGGCGGCGGCGCAGAACCATGCAAAAAAGTTTGTCATGATTTCCACGGACAAGGCGGTGAATCCCACCAATATCATGGGGGCCAGCAAGCGTATCTGTGAGATGATCGTGCAGACTTTTAACCGCCATTATGAAACGGAATTTGTGGCGGTGCGTTTCGGGAATGTGCTGGGCTCCAACGGCAGCGTGATTCCCCTTTTCAAAAAGCAGATCGCGGCGGGCGGGCCGGTGACGGTAACACATCCCGATATCATCCGCTATTTCATGACGATATCGGAGGCGGTGTCCCTGGTGCTGCAGGCGGGCGCTTATGCCAGGGGCGGGGAGATTTTTGTGTTGGATATGGGGGAGCCGGTCAAGATTTTGGATTTGGCAAAGAACCTGATCCGGCTGTCCGGCTACAAGGTGGATGAGGATATCCGGATTGCGTTTACCGGGCTTAGGCCGGGGGAAAAGCTCTACGAGGAACTTTTGATGGACGAAGAGGGATTGCAGGATACGGAAAATAAGCTGATTCATATCGGTAAGCCCATCGAATTGGACGAATCTTTGTTTTTTGTCCAATTAAAAAAGCTGGAGGAGGCGTCCAAAAGCGAATGCAGCGATATCCGCCCGCTGATTCAGGCGTTGGTGCCCACCTACCATTACAAAAATTAGGATGGGCAGGGGAAGGAAAGCAGGTATGAAAATTCATCATATCGGGTATCTGGTCAAAAGAATTGAGAAAGCGGCGCAGGCATTTGCGGCGCTGGGGTATGTACAGGAGGGCGGCATGACGTGCGATGAAGGGCGCAAGGCGCATATCCTGTTTTTACAAAAGGACGGCTACCGGATTGAACTCATCAGTCCCTTCGCGCCGGACTCGGTAGTGGCCGGGCTTCTGAAAACGTATAAAAACGCACCTTATCATATTTGCTATGAGGCGGCGGATTTTGCGCGGGATTTGGAGGCGCTGGAGCAGGGCGGTTATGTCCGGATGGACGAGCCTGCCGTAGCGCCTGCCATCGGGGGAAGGAAAGTGACATTTCTGATGCATCCCGCAATGGGGATGGTGGAATTGCTGGAGCCATGATAAGGCAGGCGTCAAGGCGCAGATGATATGGATGGTGAAGGCAATTCTGGAAAATTATATTCCTGGGTTTTTGCGCATGCAGGAGGGAATAGCCGGACGGTATAAAGCGGAAGAACTGGAAAATATGTAAGAAGGGAAGGGATTGAAATGAAGGAAAAGAAAAAGATTTATCTCTCATCGCCCACGATGCACGGGGATGAGCAGAGACTGGTGCAGGAGGCATTCGACACTAACTGGGTAGCGCCCCTTGGTCCCAATGTCAATGCGTTTGAAAAGGAGATTGCCGATTACAGCGGCTGCGGCTATGCGGCGGCCCTTTCTGCCGGGACGGCGGCCCTGCATCTGGCTGCGATTCTGGCGGGGGTGAAGGAAAACGATGTGGTATTTGCCTCTTCCCTGACATTTTCGGCCAGCGTTAATCCGGCCTGCTATGAGAAGGCACTTCCCGTGTTCATTGATTCGGAAACCGATACCTGGAACATGGATCCGGAGGCCCTGCGCAGGGCGTTTGAAAAATATCCCCATCCGGCGGCGGTCATTGCGGTGCATCTGTATGGCACGCCTGCTAAGATAGATGAGATTTCGGAAATTTGCCGGGAGCACGGCGTACCGCTGATTGAGGATGCGGCGGAGTCGCTGGGCAGCACGCTTGGGGGGCGCATGACCGGTACGTTCGGTGATTTCGGCGTATACTCTTTTAACGGGAACAAGATCATTACCTCCTCCGGAGGCGGCATGCTGCTGTCAAAAGATGCCGCCGTGGTGGAGCGGGCCCGTTTTCTGGCCACGCAGGCGCGGGATCCTGCGAGACATTACCAGCACTCCGTTATCGGCTATAATTACCGGATGTCCAATGTGGTCGCAGGAATCGGCCGGGGCCAGCTTTTGCATCTGGAAGAGCACAAGGCGCGCAAGCAGGAAATTTACCGTCAATACAGGGAAGCCTTTGCAGATATTCCGGAAATTTCCATGAACCCCTTAAACCCGCACGGGGAAGCTAATAATTGGCTTTCCTGCATGACTATCGCGCCGGGCTGCGCGGTAACGCCCAATCAGGTGATGGACGCTTTGGAAAAAGAAAACATAGAGTCCCGTCCCATCTGGAAACCGATGCACCTCCAGCCCGTATTTGCGGATTGTGACTTCATACAGGTGCGGGAGGGCATGAGCGTGGCGGAGGATATCTTTAACCGTGGATTCTGCCTGCCAAGTGACATCAAAAATACGGCTGAGGACATGGATTTGATCATTTCCATCGTGCGCAGGCAGTTCGGGAAATGAAGGGACAGGTAACGTCCGGACTTTCCTGAACGGTTATCAAACGGGGGAAAACCGCATGTACAGAAAATATGGAAAAAGGATTTTGGACATTTTGCTGTCCTTGGTAATATTGGTAATTTTGAGCCCGGTGCTTTTGGTTGTGGCCCTTTGTGTGCGTGTCAAGCTGGGAAGCCCCGTGCTGTTTTCGCAGGAGCGGCCCGGCCTTCATGAAAAGATTTTTACGCTATACAAGTTCCGCACCATGACGGATGAAAAGGATGCACAGGGGAAGCTTCTGCCGGATAAGGATCGGCTTACTTCTTTCGGAAAGTTTCTGCGCGCTTCCAGTTTGGACGAACTGCCGGAATTTCTTAACATTTTGAAGGGGGATATGAGCTTTATCGGGCCGCGTCCACTCTTGGTCAGCTACCTGCCTTATTATACCAAGGAGGAATCGCTGCGCCACACGGTGCGTCCGGGCCTGACCGGGCTTGCCCAGGTGAGCGGGCGCAATTTCCTGGATTGGGACAGGCGGCTTGCCAAGGATGTGGAATATGTCAAAGGGCTTTCTTTTGCGATGGACATGCGTGTGATTTTGCTGACGGTGAAGGTTGTGCTTGGAAAATCCGATGTGGCGGAGGACACCAATCAGGCGGAGGGGAATTTTGCACAGATCCGCAAAGAAAGGCTGGAGCGCACCGGAAAGCTGGAGAAGTGAGGTTGCCATGACAAATATTTTGATTTTGAGCGCGGGCACCCGCGATAAGGTGGTGCAGTATTTCAAAAAGGAACTGGCCGGCCGGGGCCGGGTGGTGGCTACGGACTGCAGCAGTTTGGCCCCGGCCCTTTATGAGGCGGACGAGTATGTGATCGTACCCCGCATTACCGCAACAGGTTATCTGGAGGTTATCTTGGAAATCTGCCGGGAGAAAAAAATAAGCGGCGTCTTTTCCCTGATTGATCCGGAGTTGTCCCTCTTGGCGGCCCACCGGGAAGAATTTCTGGCGGTGGGAACCACGCCCGTGGTTCCGGATTTGGAACAGGTGGAAATTTGTTTTGACAAATTCCGCATGTATGAAAAGCTCAAAGCCCTCTCGGTTCCCACGGGCGAATGCTTTATGGACCGGCAGGCATTCTTTTCGGCGGTGGAAGAGGGACGGATGCACTATCCGGTGTTTTTAAAGCCCGTCTGCGGCAGCGCAAGCATAAACATCAGCAAAGTGAACTGCCGGGAGGAAGTGGAACTTTTGTGTAGGCTTGCGGACGACCTGATGATTCAGGAGTATATGGACGGGCAGGAGTACGGTGCGGATGTCTATATCGACATGATCAGCGGGGAAGTGGTTTCCGTTTTTGTGAAGAAAAAAGTCAAGATGCGGGCGGGGGAGACAGACAAATCCGTTTCCGTCAAGGATGAGGCATTGTTTGCGTTGCTTAAAAACTTTGTGGAAAAAATGGGCTTTCGGGGGATCATTGATATCGACCTTTTCAAGATCGGCCAAACCTGGTATATTTCCGAGGTCAACCCACGGTTTGGGGGAGGCTATCCCCATGCATATGCCTGTGGCGTCAATGTGCCCGCCATGATCCTCAACAATCTGGAGGGCAGGGTAAATACGCCCTGCATCGGGGAATATCCGGAGGGGGTTGTGATGATGAAGTACAGCGAGATTATGGTGCGGGAAGGACTGGAAGATGAAGGATAAAGCAGCATCCTTTGACCGGGCAGCCTGTGTCCTGATACTGGGTAACAGCGATTCCGGTCTGCATGATTTTAGGAAGGAGCTTTTGACGGCCTTACAGGAGGCAGGCTATGTCGTCCATGTGTCCGTGCCCGATACAGGGTATTTGGAAAAGCTGCGGTCGCTGGGCTGTATCTGTCATGAAACGGTGATGGAGCGCAGGGGGATGAATCCCGCAAAGGATTTGAAACTTTTCGCATTTTACCTGCGTCTGTTAAAAGGAGTGAGGCCGAGGGCGGTTTTGACATATACGGTCAAGCCCAATATTTACGGCGGGCTCGCCTGCAGGCTGCGCAGGGTTTTGTACCTGACAAATATCACGGGACTGGGTACGGCACTGGAGCGCGGGGGGCTTTTGCAAAAGCTGTTGGTCTTTTTATACCGTATCGGGTTAAAAAAGGCGGGGTGCGTCTTTTTCCAGAACCGGCAGAACCGGGATTTTATGCTGGGGAAAGGGTGCGTACCTAAAGGGGCGGCCCACAAAATCCTTTCCGGCTCCGGGGTGAACCTAAAAGAGCATAGCCCAAAGCCCTATCCAAAGGATGGGAAGGTGCTTTTTTTGTCGGTCATGCGGATCATGCAGGACAAGGGAATCGGGGAACTGCTCACGGCGGCGGAAAACATCGGACGGGAGAGGCAGGATGTGGTTTTTGCCATTCTGGGCGCATACGAGGAGGAAAGCCGCAGCCGGTATGAACCGTGGATAGAGCGCTTGCAATCACAGGGGATTGTGCGGTATTATGGATACCGGGATGATGTTGCCGACTTTTACGCGCGGTGCCGGGCCGTGATACACCCGTCCTGGCACGAGGGCATGTCCAACGTGCTGCAGGAGGCGGCGGCCACGGGCAGGCCGGTGCTGGCCGGTGACATCAGCGGCTGCCGGGAGGTGTTTGAGGACCGGGTTTCGGGGATTGCCTTTACGGTCCGGGATGCGGAAAGCCTGGCGGGAGCGATACGGACTTTTCTGGGGCTTTCCTGGGAGGAGCAGGCCGCCATGGGAAACAGGGCGAGAAGCCATGTGGAGGCCAATTTTGACAGGGAAAAGGTAGTGCAGGCCTATCTGGATACCCTTTCGGAATTGGGATAGGGTTTTTGGCATTACCGCCGGGGGAAGGACAGGGGAAAAAGATTGTATGCTGCTTGCGCAACAAAGCAGCGCAGAAATGGAGTAAAACATGGGATTGTACGAAAAGATTTTGGCGGGCGAGGAAAAGCTGTCCCTGGTGGGGCTGGGCTATGTGGGAATGCCCATCGCGGTCGCCTTTGCCAAAAAAATCAAGGTGATCGGTTACGATTTAAACGAAAAAAAGATTGCGTTATACAAATCCGGCATTGATCCCACCCGGGAGGTGGGGAATGAGACGATTCAAAACACGTCGGTGGAATTTACGGCGGACGAGACCAGACTCCGGGAAGCGAAATTCCACATTGTGGCGGTGCCCACGCCCGTCAATGACGACCATACCCCGGATCTGACGCCGGTGGAGGGGGCCAGCAGGATTTTGGGGCGTAACCTTTCCAAGGGCAGTGTGGTGGTGTTCGAGTCTACGGTGTATCCCGGCGTGACGGAGGAGGTATGCGTTCCGATTTTGGAAAAGGAATCGGGGCTGACCTGCGGTGTGGATTTCAAAATCGGGTATTCGCCGGAGCGCATTAATCCCGGGGATAAGGTACACCGTCTGGAGACCATTACCAAAATTGTTTCCGGTATGGATGGGGAGACGCTGGACATTGTGGCGAAGGTGTACGAACTGGTGGTGGAGGCAGGCGTGTACCGGGCGGAATCCATCAAAGTGGCGGAGGCGGCCAAGGTCATTGAGAACAGCCAGAGGGATATCAATATTGCATTTATGAATGAACTTTCCATCATTTTTAATAAGATGGGAATTGATACCAGAAGTGTGCTGGAGGCGGCGGGAACGAAATGGAATTTCTTAAAGTTCTTTCCCGGTCTGGTGGGAGGGCACTGCATCGGCGTGGATCCCTATTACCTGACCTATCGGGCAGAGCAGATGGGATATCATTCCCAGATCATTCTGGCGGGCCGCCGGATTAACGACGATATGGGCAAGTATGTGGCGGAGAATGTGGTAAAAAGCCTGATCCGGGCCAATATCGCCGTCAAGAGCGCCAAGGTGGCGGTGCTTGGCTTCACCTTTAAGGAAAACTGTCCGGATACCCGCAACACAAAAGTGATTGATATTGTCCGGGAACTGCACGAATACGGTATCGCGCCGGTGATTGTGGACGAGACCGCAGACAGGGAGGAGGCGAGGCATCTCTACGGCGTGGAACTGGCCGACAGGAGCCAGGTACATGACGTGGATGCGCTGGTCATAGCGGTGGCCCACACAGAGTTTGAGAATTTGGATAAAGCGGCGGTGGACGCCTGCTTTGCACCCGGCAACGAGAAGAAAGTCCTGATCGACGTGAAAGGAATTTTAGACCGCAAGACTTATCAGGAGGATGCATACCTGTATTGGAGACTATAAGAGGAATGTTGGGAAGAAAAAAATGCATTTCCCCCGTATATCTGCTGCCTGTCCTGTTTTTTGCGGGGCTGTGGCTGGCAGGTACAACCGGAATCTATAACGACAGCCATCAATATATTGCCATGCATATCCACAGGGAGCCGGTTTATCCGTTTTTCCTGTGGATTTTCCGCACCCTCTTTGGGGAAGGCGGGTATCTGGAAATCGTCCGCTTTGTGCAAAATGTGCTGGCAGCTTTTTCGGTCCTATATCTGACGGCCTGTATCCGCAGGGAATTTGCCCTCAAAGGGGGCATGACCTTTTTGGTATGTTCCCTGCTTCTGGCCCCCCATGTGATCACGCCGGTATTTTCCGAAAGCAGTCTGGTACTGTCCAACGGAATCATCAGCGAAGCGCTGGTGCTGCCTTTTTTCTATCTCTTTTTTGCAAAATGTCTGTATATGATTTTGGAAAGGAGCCGCCGGGCAGCAGCAGCAGCGCTGGCGCTGGCGCTGCTTTTGTCCCTGACCAGGGGACAGATGATGACGGCGATTCTTTTGTGGGCGGTGTCAGGTCTCTGCCTGTGTATGGCGGCACGGTGTTGGCGGGCTGCAGGGGTGGTGGCGGTGTGTACGCTGCTGGCCTTTGGCGGTAGGACTTCGCTGCTAAAAAGTTATAATCTGGCGTTTAACGGGCATTTTATAAATATGACGTTCGGCGATGTGGGCCTGTTGGCCAATGTGCTCTACGCAGCGGACCGGGAGGTCGGAGAACGTATTGCGGACGGGGAGGCCCGGGAATATTTTTACCTGTCTTTTGATCTGGCGCAGGAGAGGGGGGCCAATTACCGGTATGCTCCGGAGGGATTTCTCAACCGGGCTGCGCATTTGGAGCAGCATCACGACATGCTAAAATTTGAATTGATCGAACAGCCCTGGCGGGAGGTGCATGACCGGGAGGGATTTACGGATTATATTCCGGAGAATGTGGAGTCCGACCGGATCGCCTCGGTAATTGCCAAAAGTATTCTGCCGGGGGTGTTGGGACGGTGGCTCTACGATTACATGGCGCTTTCGGTGTATGGACTGATACGGTCGGTGGCGGTGGTGCATCCGCTTTTGAACGGGTATGCGTTTTTGGTTTATGCGCTTTTTTTGGCGATGATGGGGCTGGTCTTTTACAAAAACCGGGAATCGCGGGCGGTGCGGGTGGCAGCCTTTTGCCTGCTTGCCGTGTTGGCCAATGTGTATGCGACTTCCCTTCTCATTATGTGCCTGTCCCGTTACATGATTTACGGCCTTCCGGTTTTTTACATCGGCCTGCTGCTTTTGGCGCATGAAGTTCGAAGTTTTAAGATTTTATGAAGTGCATTGCATGGGATGGGGAAAAAGGCTATACTGCAAGGAGAGGCCGCATATGCGGCAGGGAGGAAGATTGAAAATTAAAATTTTCAATCGCGAGATTTGTGCCTGCGCACTGCTTGCCACAAACTCGTTATGCGCAGAAAACAGCGCAGAAATGGAGTAAACGTGATGAAAAGGGAAATGAAATGGATTTGCAGTATGCTTCTGACGGCGGCCGTGCTGGCAGGTACGGTGCTTTCCGGTTGTGCGGAGAGCACCGATTATGTGGAGGAAGTCAAACAGTATCAGGCCAGGCTGGAGGAATTGGAGGCGGAGAATCAACAGCTGCGGACGCAGCTGGAACTTTTGCAGGCGTCCATGGAGACTCCGGCCGGAACGGAAACGGCTACGCAGCAGCCGGACCAGACGGCTGAGACCGCACCGGAAACCACGCAGCAGCCGACCCAGACGGCTGAGTCACAGGAGGCGCCGGAGGCGGACACAGAGGACGGGCTGGTCCGGGTTTTGGTACTTGGAGACAGCATCTGGGGCAATTACCGGGACGAGACGGGGATTGCGGCTAAGGTGGAGTATTATATGCAAAGGCTGGGATATACGGCCAAGGTGTACAATGCCGCCATCGGCGGAACCAGGGCGACGCTCGACCCGCAGGACAGCGAATGGGAATACGGACCCGCCTCCGAAAACAATTTGGGGAAAATGACGTCTATTTTGCTGGGACGTACGGACGTTGGACTTTTGCAGGGGAAACCCGCTTATGATGCCATGCAGGAGGCCATCGCGCTCAAACAGGATATGGATCTGGTGATTCTGGCGTATGGGATGAACGATTTTCTCTCACAGGCCCCGATCAACGATTCGGATCGTCCGTGGATCGGTTTCGGTACGGCGCTGGTAAAAGGGATCCAGCAGGCCAGGGAGGCATGTCCCAACGCAGAGGTGATGGTGATTACGCCCAGCTATGCGTCTTACTTCTCCATTCCGGTACAAAACATGGGGTCGCAGGCGCTGTATAATTATGCCAGTGTGGCCTGTGACGCGGCCAAAGGCGAGATGGCGCTTTGCGTGGATGCCTATAACAATATCGGAATTGATGCATATAATGCGGACGAATACCTGGCAGACGGTGTGCATTTGAACGAAAACGGCCGGGATCTTTATGCCAGAAATGTGGTTTCCTGCTATCTTTTCGGCAATAAAGGGGAGGTATCCGGCAACCGCATCTATGATTTTGACAACATGCAGCAATAGCCTGCAAAAAACGGGCAGGGGCTGGCGAAAGGAGGCAGAAAGCAGGATGGGATATAAAGAACTGGTATTTGATAAAGACAGCGTTTTTCTGGTGACAGGCGGGGCGGGGTTCATCGGCTCCAACCTGTGCGAGGCGATTTTGGATATGGGATACCGGGTGCGGTGTCTGGACGACCTTTCCACGGGAAAGAAAGAACATGTGGAAATGTTTTCGCAAAATCCCCGTTACACCTTTATCGAAGGGGATATCAAGGATTTTGACACCTGTATGAAAGCCTGTGAGGGGGTGGATTACGTACTCAACCAGGCGGCCTGGGGCAGCGTGCCCAGGAGCATTGAGATGCCCCTGTTTTATGCGCAGAACAATATTATCGGTACGCTCAACATGATGGAGGCGGCAAGGCAGCAGAAGGTGAAGAAATTTGTGTATGCCTCCAGTTCCTCCGTGTACGGCGATCATCCCGGTCTTCCCAAAAAGGAAGGGATAGAGGGCAATGTCCTGTCCCCCTATGCGCTGACCAAAAAGACGGACGAGGAATACGGGAAGCTGTATAAGACCCTTTACGGTCTGGATACCTACGGCATGCGCTATTTCAACGTATTTGGGCGCAGGCAGGATCCGGAAGGAATGTATGCGGCGGTCATCCCGAAATTTTTAAAGCTGTTGCTAAACGACGAGGTTCCCACCATCAACGGGGACGGAAAGCAATCCCGGGATTTTACGTATATTGACAATGTGATTGAGGCGAACTTAAAGGCGTGTCTGGCTTCGGGCGAGGCGGCCGGCAAGGCGTATAACATCGGCTCCGGCGGCCGGATCTTTTTGCTGGATTTGTATTATGGGCTGTGCGACGCGCTGGGGAAGAAGGTGGAGCCGGTATTCGGGCCTCCCAGAAAAGGGGACGTGCGGGATTCCAATGCGGATATTTCCCGGGCGCGAAAGCTTCTGGGCTATGACCCGGAATACGATTTTGAAAAAGGGATTCGTCTGGCTATTGACTGGTATAAAGAAAACTTGTAAAATGCGGACGGCCGGGGAGAGGGAAGGTTGCATGCATTATAAAATGGTAATATTCGGCGTGAAGGACACGTCGGCGGAAATTGTGGAATATGTGCAGAATAAGCTGTGTCAGGTGGATTTGGTGGTGACGATCCATCCGGAGGTGCTTAAAAAGAATCAGGTGTCGGGTTATAAGGGACTGTCCTACTTAACGGAGCGCTACAAAACTACCGTATATGAAGCGCGTTCTTATGGGCTAAAGGATGCGGATACGGTCCGGTTTTTTGAGGAAAATACCTTTGAACTGGGAATTTCCATGGGATGGCAGCGCCTGCTGCCCGCTTACGTGCTGGAGCGGTTTTCGCAGGGGGTGTTCGGGTTTCACGGAAACTGCGGCTATCTTCCCTTCGGCCGGGGGCGTTCCCCGCTGAACTGGTCGATAATAAAGGGGGACAGCCGCTTTATCCTGAACTTGTTCCGATATGACGAAAAGGCGGACAGCCCCAACATATTTGCCAACGAGATGTGTGCCATCACGCCCTTTGACACGGTGCGGACGATGCAATATAAGAACATGCTGGTGAGCAAGCGGTTGATCGAGAAGCTGGTAGCGGCGTGGCAGGAAGGCAATATCCGCATCCGCCGGGATTCCAAGGACTTTGACAGCTGGTATGGAAAGCGGACGGCAGCGGATGGCCGGATTGATTTTCATGAGAGAACCCGGGATATCTACAATTTGGTGCGGGGCGTGACGAGACCCTTTCCGGGGGCGTTTTGCTTTTGTGAGGGCAGCAGGGTGACAGTGTGGAGCGCCCACCCCTTCGATGAAATGCTGGATTTCTCCATGTATGCGCCGGGGGAAATTATTGATGTTTATGACGGCAGCCTGATTGTGCGGACGGTGGACGGCTCCTTACTGATAGAAGAGTTTGTATGTGAAAAAGAGCTGCAGGCAGGGATGGTTCTTGGTGCGGAGGAATTGCCGGAATGAAAATTACAGTGCGGATGGATGATATCACGCCGGATATGGACTGGAAAAGTTTTGAGGCCTTTACCGCGCTGTTTGAGAAATATGGCATTGCGCCCCTGCTTGGCATTGTACCCCAAAACGCCGACCCAAACCTACAGGTTGATCCCCCCAATCCTAACTTTTTTGACAGGATGCGGCAGCTGCAAAAAAAAGGTTATGTCCTTGCCATGCACGGCTGCCGTCATGTGTATACGACCGGACGGGGCGGACTGTTTCCGCTCAATGGGGAGTCGGAATTTGCGGGGAGGCCTTATGAAAAGCAAAAAGAACTGCTGGCCGAAGGGAAAAAACTGCTGCAAGCCCAGGGCATTTGTCCAAAGATTTTTATGGCCCCGGGGCATACTTTTGACCGCAACACTGTGAAAGCATTGCGGGAACTGGGATTTTTGTATATTACGGACGGATTCGGGAAGGGGCCTTACCGGAGGGACCATATCACGTATCTGCCCATTTCTTTTTTGCGAAGGTTCTGCTTTTCCGGGAGACAGGGAATCACCACATTGGTGATTCACGCCAACCATAGCACCGGGGAGGAACTGGCCCGGTACGAGGCCATGTTCCGGGAAAACCAGGAACGGTTTGTTCCCTATACGGCGTTTATGGAAGAGACGCCAAAGAGACAAAGGCTGTGGGCACGGGCGGCAGAGTATGCCATGGCCTTTGGAAAGCAATGGGCAGGGCGCGCAAAGCGGTTGCTGCGCAGATAGGAAGGTTTTGTTCATGCAGTGACCGGTGATACGGGAACGGGAATCCGGTTATGGGGAGATATGATATGGGGAAGCCGATTCGGGTACTGCAGGTATTGGGCACCACCGATCTTGGGGGCGCGGAGAGCCGCACCATGGATTTATACCGGAATGTGGACAGGGGGCGGGTGCAGTTTGATTTTGCGGTGCATACTAGCCAAAAAGGATATTTCGACGAGGAGATCGAAAGTCTGGGAGGCTATATTTACCGTCTGCCCAAATTCAGGATGTATAATGGGGGTTCCTACAGGAGGGCGTGGAAGGCCTTTTTTGCCGGGCATCCCGGCTATGCCTGTGTGCACGGGCATATGACCAGCACGGCCGGTCTTTATCTGCCCATAGCCAAAGCGGCAGGCGTGCCCCTGACGGTGGCCCATGCCAGAAGCGCCGGGGTGGACAGGGGCCCAAAAGGCGTGGCCACAAGGCTTTTGCGGATGGGTCTGGCAGAACGCGCGGATTTTTGTCTGGCGGCTTCCGCGCTGGCAGGAGAGGCGGTATTTGGCAAAAAGGCATGGGAGCGTGGACGGGTGCGGGTGGTTCCCAATGCCATTACGGCACAAAAGTACGGCTACCGTCCGGCGGTCCGGAAAGAAATGCGGAAACGGCTGGGGCTGGAAAATGCGCTGGTGCTGGGGCATGTGGGGCGTTTTCATCCCTGCAAGAACCATCCTTTTTTGATGGAAATCTTCGCAGAAGTGCAAAAACACAGGCCGGACAGTCATTTACTTTTGCTGGGAGAGGGCGCCGCCATGGAACAGGTGCAAAGACAGGCGCAGGAGGCAGGGCTTTCGGGACGGGTGCATTTTTTGGGCAACAGGGGCGACGTCTATGATTATTATCAGGCGATGGACTGTTTTGTGTTCCCTTCCTTTTATGAGGGGTTTCCGGGAACCGTACTGGAAGCGCAGGCGGCCGGGCTGCCCTGCATCGTGTCGGACAGTGTGACACGGGAAGCGGGCGTCACGGGTCTGGCAGAATTTGCACCCTTGGAAGAAGGGGCGGCCGTCTGGGCGAAACGGGTGCTGGCGGCGGCAGGGCGGCCGCGCTTTGGACGGGTGGAGGAAATTTGTGAAAAGGGATACGATACGGGTACGCAGGCAGCGGTGATGCAGCGGTTTTACGAGACGGGGGAATGGGGATGAAAAAGAAAAATCTGCTTCTGATTGTGCCAAAGATCGATCAGGGCGGGCTGGAACGGGTCTGCGTGCGGACGGCGCGGATTCTGGAGCCGTATTTTCATATCACCGTGGCAATATTTGACGCTGCGGATCCTGCATACGATTTGACGGGACTGCATGTCCATGACTTGCACGCGCCGGTGATGCACAGCAGAATCGGAAAAGTTTTCCGGGTGCTGCAAAGGGCCTGGCGTTTAAAAAAAATAAAGCGGGCGGAAAAAACCGATATTGCCTACAGCTTCGGTCCCACCGCCAACCGGGCCAATCTGGCGTCCGGGGGGCCGGGGGAAATCTGGTGCGGGCTGCGCAGCTGGATTGACCTGGAGAAAAAAAAGGAACTGCGGCTGGTTGCCAAAAAATCGGACAGGCTGATCTGCTGCTCTAAGATGCTGGCAAAACTGGCCGGGGAGGCCTGCAGCAGGGACCTGGCGGAAGTGCTTTACAATCCGTACAGGATGGAAGAACTGGAAGAGGCGTCGCTCCTTGCGGATGAGGATTTACCGGATTGGGAAGGGTGCGAGGTGTTGGTGACGCTGGGCCGGGAGGACGATGTCAAATGCTTCTGGCATTTGCTAAAGGCATTTTTTTTGCTACATCAAAGACGTCCGCAAACACGGTTTGCCATTGTAGGCTATGGCGATTTTTCGGCATATAAAAAGCTGGCGGCGGATCTGGGGATTTCGGATGCGGTCTGCTTTCCGGGGCGCAAGAAAAATCCCTTTCCCTGGCTGAGGATGGCGGACTTATATGTGGCGGCATCCGTCTACGAGGGATTTCCCAACGCCATGGTGGAGGCAATGGCATTGGGCTGTCCGGTTATTTCCACCAACTGCATGACGGGCCCGGCCGAAATTCTGGCAGAGGATTTTACAAAGGTGCTGGACGCCCAGAAGACGGTGGAGGCCGAATACGGCATCCTGCTTCCCCCTATTGAGGAGGAACAGGTGAATCTGGATCCGTTGGTCATAACGCAGGAAGAGCATCGGATGGCGCAAACGGCGGAGGCGCTGTTGGCGGATCCGGAAAAACTGGCACATTTTGCGGCGGCGGCCAGAAAGCGGGCACAGGTTTTTACGGAAGAGGCGTACCGGGAGCAGTTTTTGCAGATTGCGCAAAAAAAGTAGCAGGGCAGATTTGTCTGCCCCACCAAAAAAGAAGTGGCGGCCGGGAGAGGGTTGATACATGGGAAAAAGAAAAATCGCATTTCATTTAAACTGTCTGGAACAGGGCGGGGCGGAACGGGTGGTCACGAATCTGGCAAACCAGTTTGTGCAGGAGGATTACGAGGTTTTGATTGCCACGGAGTGGTATGGCAAGGATGAATTTTGGATTGATCCGCGCATCCGCCGGGTACATGTGGGACTGCGGGAGGAGGACGAAAAGAAGGGACGGATCCGCAAATTTTTGCTGCGCATCCGGTATTTGCGGGAATTCATGAAGCAGGAAGGCCCGGATGTGCTGATCGCTTTTGCCCACAGGGCCATTTTCCGGGGGCTGACGGCCGCAATCGGGACGAAAATCCCGGTGATCATATCCGTGCGCACCGACCCCACAGGACATTACGATTCTTTAACCGACAAGGTACAGATCGCCCTGCTGTTTGACCGGGCGGCAGGCGCGGTATTCCAGACCGAGGGTGCAAAGGAGTTTTTTGCCCCCCATCTACAGGAAAAATCGAGGATTATTTTAAATCCCATCCATCCCAAATATATAGATGTGCCGATACCCGAGGAGCGCACCAAGACGGTGGTGCAGTCCGGCAGGCTGGTGGATTTTAAAAACCAGCCCAACCTGATCAAGGCTTTTATCAAGGTACACGAAAAACATCCGGATTATTGCCTGAAAATATACGGGCCGGATTCATTTGACGGCACCAAAGAGATTTTGGAAAACATTATCGAACTCCATCAGGCGCAGGAGTATGTGGAACTGATGGGAGGCAGCGACAGTCTGGAGAAAGATCTGGCCGATGCCGCGCTTTATGTGTTTTCCTCCGACTGGGAGGGATTGCCAAACGCGTTGCTGGAGGCCATGGCGCTGGGCTTGCCCATCGTGGCCACGGACTGTCCCTGCGGCGGCCCCAGAACCGTGCTGACGGATAAAGTGGACGGTCTTTTGATCCCGATTAAAGATGTGGATGCGTTGGAAGAGGCCATGAACTGGATGCTTGAGCATCCCGCGGAGGCAGGGCAGATGGGAATGGAAGCGCGTAAAATTAGTGAGAAAGCCAACGCGCAGGCAATTTTTGAACAGTGGCGGGATTATATTGAAGAATGCTGTACCGCAGGGGAAAAACAGCCGCAGCTGTCGGAGGGGCAGGCGCCGGGAGGGGAAGCGCAGGAGGAAAAAGCACCGGCCGAAGGGACGCAGCCCCAAAAAGCGCCGGCCGGGGAAAATTGTGATGATTAGGGAGCCGTTTGTGCGGCGGAATGAGAGGAAATATGTTTTCTTATGATGAATACAGGGAAATAATACGGATTATAAAATCTACCGGAAGGGGGATGGGCTATGCGGAGGCGCTTGGGAGGGATAGCTTTGTGATCATGCGCCATGATGTGGAATACAGCGTGGAGCGGGCCTATGCGCTTTCCCTTGTGGAGAGTAGGATGGACTTTTGTTCCACCTGGTTTTTCCAGTGGACCAACAACTCTTACAATATTTTGTCCAAAAGGCATCAGGATTTGATCCGGGACATGAAGGAAAGGGGACATCATATCGGCCTGCATTTTGCGCTAAACGGACTGACGGATATGCAGGCGGTACGCCGCCAGATTGTGAAGGAAATGCGGATTTTGTCCGATATGTTTGGGTATGAGATTTCGCAGTTTTCGATACACCGTCCCACACAGGCGGCGTTGGCGGAAAACATCCGCCTGCCCAATATCATCAACGCCTATCAGGAGGAATTTTTTACCTTTGCGCCCGACATTACGCCCGATACGCTGCTGCGGGTGAAATATATGTCTGACGCTAACCATATTTGGCGGTACGGTTATCCGGATGCAGCAAATATCACAGGTTTTCCAAGGGTACAGATTCTTACCCATCCTTTTGCGTGGAGCAAAGAGGGATATGAAAACCGGGAGAACTATGTTACCCTGGTCCGGGAAAAATATATAGAGATGATTGACAGCATTGATCAGGAATGCAAGGATTTTTGCGAATACCGGGAGGAGTTTATGGGGGCTGGGCTTGTGTAACGGGCCATATGACGGTTTGGACAGGACTCGCAGGCCGTGAATGGTCGCGTTACCGGAAAAAGGAGATTGCTTCATGTGCGGGATATGCGGATTTCTTACCAAAAAAGATATTTCCTTAAAGCAGCTGGAGGCCATGAACGATACGATGTATCACAGGGGGCCGGACGATGGTGGGGCGGAGGTTTTTGCGTTTGGCGGTTACCGGATGGGACTTGCGCAGAGACGGCTGGCCATTATGGATTTGTCGGCGCTGGGACACCAGCCGATGCATACGCCCGACAGGAATGTCAGCGTGGTGTTCAACGGGGAAATTTATAATTTCCGGCAGCTTAGGGAGGAACTGTCCGGTTATCCGTTTGTTTCCGATTGTGACACGGAGGTGATTTTGGCCGCTTATGTAAAGTGGGGCATTTCCTGTGTGGAGCGTTTCAACGGTATGTTTGCCATTGCGATTGCGGACCGGGCGCAGGAGCGCTTTTTTCTGGTACGGGACAGGATCGGGAAAAAGCCGCTGTATTACTGGGCGCAGGAGGGGCAGCTGGTTTTTGCCTCCGAGTTAAAGCCGTTGATGGCCTGCCCCGGCTTTGAGAAACACATCCGGCGGGATGTGCTGCCGCGTTATCTGTTTCAGCAGTATATACAGGCGCCGGACACTATTTTTGAACATGTATACAAGCTGGAACCCGGGACGGTTCTGGAATGGCAGGCAGGGCAGATTTCCACCCGGAAGTACTGGGACATTTATGGGGTATATTGCCGGATGGCCCAAGAGCCTGTGAAAGAGTACGGGCAGGCGCGGGAGGAATTGAAGCGCCTTTTGCAGGAGGCAGTGGCGAGTCGGATGGTCGCGGATGTGCCGCTGGGCGCCTTTTTGAGCGGAGGCTATGATTCTTCCCTGATGACGGCCCTGGCACAGGAGCAGTCTGCGCAGCCTGTCAAAACCTTTTCCATCGGTTTTAGCGACAAAAATTACGACGAGGCGCAGTATGCCCGGCAGGTGGCCAGTGCATTGGGGACGGATCATACGGAACTCTATATCGGGGAGCAGGAGATGTTTGAACTGGTGGAAAGCCTGCCGTATTATTTTGACGAACCCTTTGCGGACAGTTCCCAGATCCCTACCATGCTGGTTTCGTCCCTGGCACGCAGGGATGTGACGGTGGCCCTTTCCGGGGACGGGGGGGATGAGTTCTTCTGCGGCTATAACCTGTATAAAAAAGTGGCGCAGGCGCAGCTTTTGGACGTGCCCGGCGGCCTGGTGCACGGGTTGTGCGGCCTGCCCGTTTTGCGGCGGGCCGGTCTGGAGGAGCGGCTACCGTTTTCGGTGCGGGTGATTGCCCAAAACCAAAACCGGGAGACCAAAACCCAGTTTGGAGAGAATAATTATACGTTGCGCGCCAAGCGTATGGCAGCGCAAAAGGAGGGAAACCTGCCCTGCCATTACGAGCAGGAGAGCCGGTACCGGGTGGGAAACTGGCAGGTTCGCCGGATGCTTCTGGATATG
>CARDPF010000010.1 GCA_948960675.1 uncultured Eisenbergiella sp. | reverse complement strand
AGCCCATGGCTAAACGGAATGACATGATATCAGGATTGCGGGAGCGCAGCGCAATCTGTGGTATCATAGGGGTCAAAATACCTTTTGCCCCCACCATCATGACATTGACCGTGAACAGTAACAGTTTTTACTTAGGAAGTATTTACTTACGTTAAAAAGCATGATATTATGGCAATAAAATCATTATAATATTGTGGTGCTGATTACGGAGGTACCGATGAACCAAAAATTGAGAGAGACCTTGGAGGATTTTTATAACACAATAAAAGAGAGCCGCCCCAATTACAGAACATGTTATAATAGTTTTTTAGAGTATTGTGATATGCATTATCCGCAGTATTCCTTAAAGGAATTGTTTGAAAAGCATCTTGATATTCTTGACATTAAAAAGGCATGCAGACATTATATTGAAACGAGTAAGAAGGCTACATCAGTAGAAGCGGTTCAGCGTTTCCTGACTGCGATGGACTATTTTTATGGATTTTTGAAAGAAAATGATATTAAATGTGAAAGTCTGGAAGCCGGATGCAGAAGAAAGGAAATTGTGCATGGTATCTGTATTCATTTAAGTAATGAATTGGAACAGAAGGTATACCTTCCTTTTGACGATGAACGGGAACTTGAAATCGTAAAGGAAGAGTTGGCGTTATTGGATGGGCAGAATTTTTATCAGTTGGGACAATCCATTATTTATCGGCTTTTGCTCCTATACGGATTTAAGGAAAAAGTAGTCATAAATTTTAAACCCCATGATTTTGACAGTAAGAAGGGCAGGTTACTGGTAAACTATAACGGGGATAACAGCTTATATGTGGATTTACCGGATGATGTTTGTCAGGATTTGAGGGAGTATTGTGTTTTAAATAAATATAAGGACAGGGCGAATTTGTTTACGAAAAGCAATGGGGCGGCATTAACACCTGACAGTATGCTGGGCACCTTAAAGGGCAGACTAAAAAAAAGGAACATTGTGAATTTTACGCCAACTACAGTGGCGTTATATGGGGCTGCCAATTTGATTGACAAAGGATTGACTATAGGAGAGATAAAACTTTTGACCGGTTTTGAAACGCAGAAGATAGAGGATGTTTCACTATATTTATTGACAGATGAAAATGTGGGGGAAGTGATTCATAAAAAAATGATGAGAAGGAGCAGGCAGGGGTCAAATGGACGCGCTACATCCGCTTGACCCATTGTCTGCGGAAATCAAAGACCCCGCTGCAAGCAACGGGGTATCAAGCTTGCAACGCTGCCAAGCAGCGGGGTCTTTGACCCTCGCGGCATTCGTCAAATAGCCATGCAAGCATGGCTATTTTCCTCATTGCTCGCGGAAATAAAGAATGTCTGGGAAGGCAGGTTATCGTGGAAGAAAATAGGGAGAAAGCGTATGAGAGGCTGCGGCAGGAAATCCTGTGCTGTCGCAGCTGTCAGGAGGAATTTGGATTTGAGCCGCGCCCGGTGTTTCAGGGCAATGTGGGTTCCAAAATCATGCAGATCGGTCAGGCGCCGTCCCGCAGTGTGCATCAGACGGGGAAGCCTTTTGACGATGCCAGCGGCAGGAGGCTGCGGGGGGAGTGGTACCGCATTTCGGATGGAGAGTTTTATAATCCGGATAATTTTTATATCGTATCCATTGCGCGGTGTTTTCCGGGAAAAGCGCCGGGCGGAGGAGACCGCAGACCGCCGAAGCGCTGCGCCCAAAAATGGCTGTTTAGGGAAATGGAATTGGTGGACAATGTTTTCTATATAGTAATCGGAAAATATGCGGCGGACTTCTTTTTCCCGAAAAAGGAGTTTACGTCTTTGGTTTTTGAAGACCAAACATGGAGGGGCAAGCCCGCATATGTACTGCCCCATCCGTCCCCGTTGAATGTGAAATGGTTTTTGGATCACCCGGAGTTTGAAGGGTACAGGATCCGGGAGATTGCGTCGGCAGTGCATGCCGTGTTAAAAAGCACTTGAAAGGATATAAAAAAACATGAAAAACCCTAAAATTCATCAGGAAGCATTTGTTGCGCCGGGAGCGATTGTATATGGCGATGTGGTGGTGGAGGCTTACGGCAGTATTTGGTTTCATGCCACCGTACGGGGGGAGAGGGCCGGTATTGTCATCGGTGAAGGCAGCAATATTCAGGACAACTGCGTTGTGCATGTGGATGCAGAGCATGCGGTGGAAATCGGGAAAAATGTGACAGTAGGCCACGGTGCGGTTGTCCATGGGTGTAAAATCGGGGAAAATACGCTGGTGGGCATGGGGGCCATTGTGCTAAACGGGGCCGTGATCGGGAAAAACTGTATCGTCGGCGCGGGGGCGCTGGTGACACAAAATACCGTCGTCCCGGACAATTCCCTGGTCGTGGGAAGCCCGGCGAAGGTGATGCGCAAGGTAACACCACAGGAGGCGGTGGGCAATTTGAAAAATGCGCAGCGGTACGTGGAGGAAGCAAAGGAATACAAGGCCTTTTTGGAAAATACGCCTCCGGGAAACGGCAAGTATCCACCCGGGAGGGAAAGCTGAACGGGCAGACCGCACGGCGTAAAGCGCGCTGCGCGGCAATAAAGGAAGAGTTGCTTTTTCTGGCGGAACCGGAGTATGCGCGTTTTGCCGCAGGCCTGCTGCGCAAGCCTACGGAAAAAGGGCCCTCCGGAACGGCGGCCAATCTTTTGGGGGTACGCCTTCCTGTGCTCAGGAAGCTGGCGGGACGGCTGGCGAAACAGGACTGGCGGGAAAATCTGGAGGCTTTGTCCGCCCATATACAGGCCGCAAAGGAAAATGACAAGGCCGATATCTGCTTTGAGGAAGTCATGCTGTGGGGATTTTTGACGGGGCAGGGCAAAGTGGAAAGGGATTTGACCCTGCAGGAGCAATTTGCCTATATCCGGTCATTTGTCCCTTATATGGATAACTGGTCTTTGTGCGACAGCTTTTGTGCCGGATTAAAATTTACCAGGGAATTTCCCGCGCAGACCTGGGCGTTTCTGCAGCCGTATTTTGGGGACGGGCGGGAATACGCGGTCCGGTTTAGCGTTGTGATGGCGCTTACTTATTTTGTCACGGGGGAGTATGTGGACTCCCTGTTTGAAGTGTTCGACAGGATACGGCATGAGGGATATTACGTAAAAATGGCCGTGGCATGGGCGGTGAGCGTCTGCTATGTGAAATTTCCGGAAAAGACGATGCATTATCTGGATAATAACCGGCTGGACGATTTTACTTATCACAAAGCTTTGCGCAAGATTACGGAATCCCGGTGCGTCTCCCAAGAGGTGCGGGAAGAAATGAGAAGGCGCTGTCGGTGACGGGCAAGGAGGAAGATTGAAAATTAAAATTTTCAATCTCGGGATTTGTGTCTGCGCGCTGCAAAGCAGCGCAGAATTGAGGAAAACATGGGAGCAAGGGTTATTTTGAAAAAAGGGGAAGGGCGCACGGTAAAAAGAGGGGGCGTCTGGATATTTGACAATGAGATTGCCAGGGTGGAGGGTTCATTTCAGAACGGCGATATCGTGGAAGTGCTGGATTTTGACGGCTATTTTATGGGTTGGGGGTTTTATAATCCCCTATCAAAAATCTCCGTCCGCATGATGAGCCGGAACCGGGAAAATGAGATTACGGAATCGTTTCTGGAAAAGCGCGTGCGAAATGCCTGGGAATACCGCAAACAGACGGTGGACACGGGGTGCTGCAGAATTATTTTCGGGGAGGCCGACTGCCTGCCGGGGCTTGTGGTGGACAAGTTTGCCGACGTTTTGGTGGTGGAATCGCTGGCGCTTGGAATCGACCGCTTAAAGCCGGTCATTTTGGAAAAGCTGTGTCATGTGCTGGCCGAAGATGGGATCAAAATCCGGGGAATCTATGAGCGCAGCGATGCGAAGGTGCGGCTGCAGGAAGGGATGGAACGGTTCAAGGGCGTGGTCGGGGAGCCTTTTGACACAAGGGTGGAGATTGTGGAAAACGGCGTAAAATACATCGTGGATGTGGAAGAGGGACAGAAAACGGGATTTTTTTTGGATCAGAAATACAACCGGCAGGCAATCCGGAAGCTGTGCCCGGGCAAGACCGTGCTGGACTGTTTTACGCATACCGGTTCGTTCGCCCTCAATGCCGCAATGGCGGGGGCCAAAAGCGTGCTTGCCGTGGACGCGTCCATGACCGCCATCGCGCAGGCGCAGGAGAACGCGGCTTTAAACGGGCTTTCCGACCGGGTACGGTTTCGGTGCGGGGATGTATTTGAACTGCTGCCCCAATTGGAGGAAAAAGGGGAAAGCTATGACGTGGTGATTCTGGATCCCCCGGCATTCACCAAATCCCGCAATTCCGTAAAAGGGGTGGTAAAGGGATACCGGGAAATCAACCTGCGGGGGATGAAGCTGGTGAAGGACGGCGGTTTTTTGGCAACCTGTTCCTGCTCCCATTTTATGGATCCGGAATTGTTTGCAAAGACCATACGGGAGGCGGCGCACGGGGCGCACAGAAGGCTTTTGCAGGTGGAATTTCGGACGCAGGCCAGTGACCACCCGATTTTGTGGGCGGCTGAGGAATCCTACTATTTGAAATTTTACATTTTTCAGGTGAACAGGGAATTGTAAGCGTAAGTTGGATTGAAAAACCATATGCGACAGTTTTTCAACGCTTGTCGTGGTGGCGGGAAGGTTAAAGGGGAGGGTTTATGAAACCGGTTGTTGCAGTCGGAACACAGGACTTTGAAAAAGTACGGAAAAACAAAGTGTTTTACGTGGATAAGACGTCTTTTATTAAGGAATGGTGGGAAAACCGCGATGATGTGACATTGATCACGCGTCCGCGTCGGTTTGGAAAAACACTGAATATGAGTATGCTCAAGTATTTTTTTTCCAACCGGTATGAAGGACGGGGGGATTTGTTTTGGGGTCTGTCCGTGTGGGAGGACGAGGCATACCGCAGCCTGCAGGGGCGTTATCCCGTCATTTATTTGAGTTTTGCGGACATCAAAGGCGTTACCTTTGAAGCGGCAAAAAACAGTATACTCCAAAAGCTGGTTCGCTTATATGGCATGCATTCCTATATCAAAACAGACCGGATTTTGGGTGCAGAGGACTGGGATTATATAAACCGTGTAAGGACAGGGATGCCGGACGAGGTTGCTGCAGTGGCCCTGAATTATTTGTCGGATTATATGAGCCGTTATTATGGACAGAAAGTGCTGATCTTTTTGGACGAATATGATACGCCGCTGCAGGAGGCATATGTGCATGGGTACTGGGAGGAATTGGCGGAGTTTATCCGCAGCTTGTTTAATGCCTCTTTTAAGACTAATGATTATATGGAAAGAGCGCTGCTTACCGGCATTACCCGGGTGGGAAAAGAGTCGATCTTTTCAGACATCAATAATATGGAGGTGGTGACGGCCACTTCCACAAAATATGCTACGGCATTCGGATTTACGGAGGAAGAGGTCTGTATGGCCCTGGAGGATTTCGGGTTGTCCTCAAATCTGGAAAAAGTAAGGCTTTGGTATGACGGGTTTTGTTTTGGCGGCAGAAAAGATATTTATAATCCGTGGTCGATCACCAAATATTTGGATAGCGGGAAATTTGACACGTATTGGGCAAACACAAGTTCCAATAATCTGGTGGGGGAATTGCTGAAAAAGTCTACTCCTGCAGTGAAAATGGCGATGGAAGATCTGCTGGAGGGGGGACAGCTTGCAACACCGCTGGACGAGGAGGTTGTTTTTAACCTGCTTGACGAAAGTAATGAGGCCATTTGGAGCCTACTTTTAGCCTCCGGATATTTGCGGACAGACCGGGTTTGTGAGGATGGGGAGGAACCGGTTTACTATTTGTCCCTTCCGAATCTGGAGGTAATGAGGGAATTCCGGAAAATGATTCGAAGATGGTTTCAGAACACGTCCCTCCGATATCATGATTTTGTAAAGGCGTTGCTTTGTGGCGATGTGGATTACATGAATCAGTATATGAATCAGATAACGGAGACCGTGTTTAGCAGCTTTGATGTAGGAAAGCGTCCATCACAAAAATCGGAGCCGGAGCGTTTTTATCACGGCTTTGTGCTGGGGCTGATTGTGGATTCCGGGATTGCTTATACGGTTACGTCCAACCGGGAAAGCGGACTGGGCAGATATGATGTGATTCTGGAGCCGCACAGGCAAGAAGATCAGGCGTATGTTTTGGAGTTTAAAGTATTTCATCCGGAAAAGGAAAAGTCGTTGGAGGATACGGTAAAAGCGGCTCTGGCACAGATTGAAGAGAAAAATTACGATTCGGTTCTTTTGGCAAAGGGGATTGCAAAAAGCAGGATCCGGCACTATGGGTTTGCGTTTGAAGGGAAAAAAGTTTTGATTGGATAACATGGGCGCAGGGTCATTTCCCGTTCAGAGGGAAAGAACCCTGCGCCTTTTTGTCCCTGCCAAAAGTCCGTGCGCTGCCGCCAAATTCCGGGGACTTTTCCGGATCAGGTTTTGCGGACCGGCAGGCTGCATTGTCACAATATCGCGTTTTATATGCGTTAGGATTTCCCAAGGATTACCACACCGTCGAAAGCGGCATAGGGCAATACCATGTAGCCGTCCGCGACGGTCTCTTTGGAGATGGCCACTACATGGTTGAGCAATTCCGAGAGATTTCCGTTGATCATGGTTTCGCTGACCGCACCCTTGATTTGGCCGTCCTCCACGAGAAAGCTGTTTTTGGCAACCCCGGAGAAATCCCCGTTGGTACCGGGCTCGCCGCCGGAGAAACGCCCCACGATCAGACCTTTTTTGATGCCCTTGATCATATCGGCATAAGGGGTATCGCCGTTTTCCATGACCATGGAGTAAGAACTGTTTTTGGCGGGTTCCAATCCTGATTTATTCGCTACATACAAGGAGAGCAGGAAGGAACGCAGGACGCCGTTTTGGATAACCGTGAAGTCTTCGGAGCGAAACCCGTCGCCGGTGTAGCGTTCGCCGCAAACGATGCGCGGATCGCTGGGACTAAGGGAGAGGGTGATGCGGTCGTCGGCTACCTTCTGCCCCAGTTTGTCCAGCCAGATGCTGGTTTTGTCCAGAATCACATGGTCGGAAGCGAAATTGCCCATCGCATAATATAAAAAGGTAGCAAGACTGCCCGGTGTGAGGAGAATGGTTCCCTCAAATTTGCCTTCCAGCGCAATGGTGGACAGCTGGGCTTCGGTATCGGCCAAATCTTTCTCAATGTTTCCCAATTCGATAAATGGGCGGTCCAGTTGGTCCGTGCAGATATCGCTGCTAAAAAACGAGGTGGCTTTTTCCCCTTCGTGCCCGGAAAACATGAGGGAAACCGAATACGAGCCTTTGAAGGTTTCAAATTCCGTCCCGTTGGTATTTTGGTAAATGCTGTGCGTCTTATCATGGGACGCGATCAGCTGTTCCATCAGGATTTTGGGATGGCGCTGCCGAATCTGCTCCATCAGTTCCCGGATCCGGTCAAAGAACCGTTCCGTGTCCGCCTCGTATGCGCCTTCCCTAAAGCACTCGTTTTCCTGTTTGGGTGCGATGGCGTAGGCATCGTCGGCGATGCCGGATTGGGCGGAGCGGATGCATTCCGCCGCTGCGTCCGCAATGTCAGCGTCGGCGAAGCTGGTGATGGCGATCGTGCCTTTTTTGCGGTGTTGGTAAGCGGTTATGGAAAGACTGCGGTCAAACAGGGTACGGAACAGGGAAAATTCCCCGCCGTCCACGTTAAACTCCTGTTTTTGCGTCTCGGAGACGGTATATTGCGCCTGCTCGGCGCCGGCCTGTTGCAGCGCTTTTCCGGTTTTTTGTGCAACCAATCGAATATCTTGCATGTCAGCGTCCTCCTATCATTACCTTGCAGCGCAGCGCGGGCCCGCCCATGCCCACAGGCATCGGCTGTTTCTTGCCGCAGAAGCCGGAACTGGACCAGGTCATGGTATCCGACACCATATCCACGGTTTTTAACATATCAAAAGCCACGCCGGAAATGGTGGTATCCAAAAGTGCCCGTCCCAGCTTGCCCTTTTTGATCTCATAGCCCATGCATACGCCGAACATGAACTCCCCGGTGGTGTCCGCCTGTCCGTTATTGGTATCGGTCAGGTAGTAACCGTCGTCCACGGAGGCGATGATATCTTCCAGCTTATCTTTGCCGGGCAGTACGGCGGTATTGCGCATGCGGATCAGGGGTTCGTCGGAAAAACCAAATGCGCGCGCATTGCCGCAGGGCGCAGCGCAAAAATGCTGGGCGCTTTCCCGGCTGTGCATGTAACCGGTGAGGATCCCGTCCTGAATGAGGACGGCGTCCGTGGCGGGGGTTCCCTCGTCGTCCAGATAGACCGGCAGCGGCGCGGGCGCGCCCAAAGCCGTATGGGCGAAATCCACCATGGTAATCAGTTCGGAGGCCACCTGCCTGTGCAGGGCCGGACCGGCAACGGAGCCGCCCAGTACCAAATCGGCTTCCACGGTGTGCCCTACCGCTTCGTGCGCCAGCATGCCGGACAGGATACCGCCCAAAATCACGGTCTTGTAACCGGCCTGGGGATATACCCCTTCCCGTTTCTGCATCAGCTTTTCATAATATTCGTCGATCTTGGGAAAAAGAAGATCCGGGGTGGTAAATACTTCATCAAAAGTACCGGCACCCCCTAGCGGGCCAAAAAGTTCCACCGGAACACCGTCATTGGTTTCCGCGTTCATAAACAGGTAAATATAGCTTCTTGGGGCACAGATATGCCCGCCGGAACCGTCGGAGGTGCGGATGATTTTCTCCATGGAATCTTCCACCGCCGTGACGGTGCGGCTGGCCAGCTTGGGATAGGTAGCCGCAATGTAAGCGTCCAGTTCCCGGATAAAGTCAATGTAACGCTTCTGGGCCGCATCCTGGATGGGACGGCAGACAGGGATGGACGCCTTTGAAAGGGCGGGAAGGGGGCCTTTTCCCCGTCCGACGTGCCGGTCCATGAACAGGGCGTTTTGATGGGCCGCCTTTAGTACGGTTTCGGCGGCATCACCGGTACACTCTGCCATGGAAGAGAAGCCATAGACGCCGTTTACGTATACGCGTGCGCTGGTTCCGGCGCTCTGGGTCCGCTGGTTGCCCATGAGATTGCCCTTCACGAGGGAAACCTTTCTCGTGCGGTTCTCCTGTACCCGCAGTTCGGTGTGTGCCCCGTCCGGGAAAAGGGAACTCTTGGCGGAAATATTGTCGTCCAGCATGGGATTACCTCCTTAAATATGATATTTGTTATACAGACTATATAACAAAATAGGGGCCCTGTCAAGCGTTAATGCTTCAGGCTCACGGAAATCATTTTTACAGGTGGGGTGAGCCATAGGCGGCTTCCCGGCGGCCGTCAGGGGGCGCATGGTCAATACAGGCCTGCAAGGCTCCCGGACGGGAAATACCTCCCAAATGCAGGATATCCCTAAACACAACAGGGCGCAAAAAACGCACTGCGTTTGTACGGTTTTGCGCCCTGCCGTAGGGACATCCTGCATTTGGGGGTATTCTGCCGTCCGGGAGCCAGCAGCCTGTATTGACCATGCGCCCCCTGACGGCCGCCGGGAAGCCGCCTATGGCCCACCCCTCCTGTAAAATTAATTTCCGTGCTCCCTGTCAAGCAGGGCATTGATTTCCGCTGCCTGTAGCTGCCTTCTTTTGTGGAAATACCAGAAAATAAAAATATCCGTTACCAGAAAGATGGCGGTGAAAGAAAGCAGGCGCTGTAGGGAAAAAGAATCCCAATATAAAAGGCGGAAAAAAAGGAGGGATAGCAAATATAGCAAAGCCGATTCCGCCAGGCAATAATGCATCCATTTTTTGAAGTTTATTTTTCCAAGCAGGATATCCACCAGCTGGCAGGCGGCCAGCCAGAGAAACAGGATGGGCAGGGCAGCGCCGGAGGGGGCGCCGCGCAGCATGTCAATCAAAGCGCTTGTGAGGGTAATGAGTGTAAAACAAATGCAGAGGGACGGGATGCGGGTAAATAAAAAGTCTTTCATAAGGAATCTCCTTTCAACCTGTTTTTGAGGGGTTCAATATAATTGCGCGTGATGATCAGCGTTTCCCCGTTTTTAAGTTTGGCTTCCAGCCGGTGGTTGAACAGGGGGCGGACACTGACCAGATGGTCGGTATTGACAATGCAGCTTTTGCTGATCCGGATAAACGGGGTATGCGCCAGCTTTTCCTCCAAGGACGAGAGGGTTTCCCGGCTGGAATAAACCTCTTTTTCCATATAAAGGAAAGTTTTTGCATCAACGCTGTCCATGTAATAAATCTGTTCCAGCGGAAGGGCAAACTCCCGATCCTCCTGATAGCCGGTCAGGGAAAAGCTGTACTGCCGGATGAAAGCAATCAGATGCTGCAGGCGGGCGTCCATGTGGGCGCAGTTTATGACGATTTCCGTCTCCGGAATATGCAAATCCTGATGCACAATCAGTTTCATGGGCGTATGCTGTCCTTTCTGTGTGCTTGCCGCAGGTAGGGGGTTTTTTTCTCCTATGGGAAATGGCTGTAATCGTGGTGGACATATGCCGCCGGAGAATTCCGCTTTGCGTTATTCTTTTTTACAGTCAGTGCCACCTCTGTGCGGTGTTGACGGGTTCCTAAAACGGCCGTTTTCTATAGTATAAGAGAAATCCGCAAAAAGGCAATAGGATTGCTGGCAGGATGCCCTGTGGGCCGGTGAAATGCCTAAACTTTTGATAAAGCGGTTGTTATTTGAAGGGAATTTCATTATAATGGAGGGAAAGAAGCGTGTGAAACAAAGCAGCTGCATTTTGCTGTGAAAAGATAAAGGAGGCTCTTGATGAGAGTAGAAAAATTTTATGAGGATCCGCACACGTTGCATGTGGGCACAATGGAAAACAGGTGCTATTACATGCCCCAGTCTGCGGACGGCGGGGCGCGCAGCCAAAGCCTTTCCGGGGAGGATTGGAGATTTGCCTATTTTCCCAACGTGGAAAGCGTGCCGGAAGATTTTCCGGAAGCAGATTTTGCCTCTTCTGGGTTTATACCCATGGAAGTGCCCAGCTGTTGGCAGATGAAGGGATTTGACCAAAAGCAGTATACCAATATACGGTATCCCTTTCCTTATGACCCGCCCTATGTGCCGGACGAAAATCCCTGCGGCGCATATTGGAAGGATTTTGCATTGGACGGGCAGGCGGCCGGGATGCGGCAGTTTTTGTATTTTGAAGGGGTGGATTCCTGTTTTTATGTATGGGTGAACGGGGAATTTGTCGGTTACAGTCAGGTTTCCCACAGTTCCAGCGAGTTTGAGATCACGGGAAAAACCAGGGAAGGGCAAAACCGTCTGAGCGTACTGGTGATGAAGTGGTGCGACGGCAGTTATCTGGAGGATCAGGACAAGCTGCGGTTTTCGGGAATTTTCAGGGATGTGCATCTGATTGTGCGCCCGCAGGCATTCGTCCATGATTTTACGGTGACGACCCCCGTGAATCTGGAAAATGACAGTGCAGTGGTGGAAGTGCGCTTTGACAGGGTGGAGGGCAGCCCTTCGATTACCTGTGAATTATTGGACAGGGACGGGAACCAATTATGTCTGGCGTTTTCGGAGGGGGAAACGCAGCGCATGCCGGTGGATGCGCCGGTACTCTGGAATGCGGAACAGCCGTATCTGTATACGGTACGAATTTCCACCGAGGACGAGTTGATCGTACAGAAAGTAGGCATCCGGCAGATTAGTGTGGAGAACGGCGCCATTTTCATAAACGGAAAGCAGGTAAAATTCCGTGGGGTAAACCGCCACGACAGCCACCCGGTGACGGGGGCAACCGTGACGCGCGAGGATGTCATAAAGGATATGCGCCTGATGAAGGAACACAACGTTAACGCCATCCGTACCAGCCATTATCCCAATGCGCCGTGGTTTCCGGCGCTCTGCAGTGCGTATGGGTTTTACGTGATCGCGGAGGCGGATTTGGAGTGCCACGGAACCACCACCATTTATTATAAGGGGGATCAGCGGGATATTTTCGGCTTGCTTGCGCAGGATCCGGAGTGGGCGGAGGCCATTTTGGACAGGCAGCAGCGCAATGTGATCCGGGATAAGAACGAGAGCAGCGTGATTTTCTGGTCACTGGGCAATGAAAGCGGCTATGGCCCGGCCTTTGAGGATGCGGGAAAATGGGTGAAAAATTACGATCCCACCCGTTTGGTGCATTATGAGGGCAGTATCTGGGAGGGAGGCGGCTATGAAAACGATGTCTCCATGCTGGATGTGATGAGCCGCATGTACGCGCCGGTCGAGTGGGTAAAAAAGTACTGTGAGGATGTGCGCACCCGCAAGCCCCTGATTCAGTGTGAATTTGTCCACGCGATGGGGAATGGCCCCGGGGACATTGAGGATTATATGGAGTTGATGTATGCCTATGACAAGTTCTGCGGCGGCTTTGTCTGGGAGTGGTGCGACCATGCCACCTACGAGGGACAGGCGGCCAACGGCAGGGGCATGTATCATTACGGCGGCGATGCCGGCGAGTATCCCCACGACGGGAATTTCTGTATGGACGGACTGGTATATCCGGACCGGATGCCGCACAAAGGGCTTTTAGAGTGGAAAAATGCAGTGCGCCCGGTGCGGGCGAAGCTGGCCGACATTTCGGAGGGACGGGTTATCCTGAAAAATATGCAGGATTTTTCCGACCTTGGGGATACGGTTTCGGTGCGGTACGAGGTGAAACAAAACGGAAAGCCTTTGGCGGAAGGGGAATTGGATCCGGTGGAATGTGCGGCGCATGAGGAGACGGAAATCGTCATTCCCGGTCTTGCACGGTATGCTTTGGAGAAATCGTATTTGAAATTGACGTATATCCAGAAAGCGGATGGAACCCTGACGAAAAAGGGCCGTGTTGCAGGATTTGACCAGTTTGCGCTTTTTACCCCGAAAAAAGAGGAACTGCCTTTGGAAGCGGCCGGGCAGCTGCGGCTGGAGGAGGAGCCGGACAGCTATGTGATTTGTTCCGACCGTATCCGTTATTGCTTTGGAAAGAAAAAGGCGGCCTTTGTGTCCATGGAAAAGGATCAAAAGGCGCAGATGGACGCCCCCATGGAATGGTGTGTATTCCGTGCGCCGACGGACAACGATATGTGGGTCCGCAAGGAGTGGGAAGAGGCCGGTTACGACAGGCCGTGGACGAAGGTTTACGGGTGCAGTGCAGAGACGGACGGACAGATTGTGAAAATTACCTGTACATTTTCCATTGCCAGCGCCTACCGGCAGCCTTATGTGCGCGCGACGGCCAAATGGGAAATCAATGCGGACGGTGCGGTGCGGATGACGGTGGATGCGAAGCGGGATTTGGCATTCCCCTTCCTGCCGCGTTTCGGGATTACACTGACGCTTCCTAAAGATGGGACGGCGGTTTCCTATTTCGGCTATGGCCCGTTTGAAAGCTATCAGGATAAGCACCGCGCGTCATGGATGGACCGGTTTGAGACAAGTGTGGGGGAACTGCATGAGGACTATATTAAGCCGCAGGAGAACGGAAGCCATTATAACTGCTACGAGGTGCAGGCAGGAAAGCTGCATGCTAAGGGCAGTGAGCCGTTTTCCTTTAACGCTTCCTTCTACACGGTGGGGGAACTGGCCCAAAAAGCGCACAATTATGAATTGGAGAAATCCGGTCATGTCATTTTGCACTTGGATTATGCCATGAGCGGTGTGGGTTCCAATTCCTGCGGGCCGCGTCTTTTGGAAAAATATCAGTTAAACGAAGAGCAGATACACTGGGAAATACTTTTGCAGATCGGATAAAAAAAGCAGCCTGATGCAGGGCGGAAACGAGGGAGTATGTTATTTCAAAATGGTGACAGAGTGGTGTTTACCGGGGATTCCGTGACGGATTTTGACAGGAAGCGTCCGGTGGGGGAAGGACTTGGGGAGGGTGTCGGTACAGGGTATGTGCGTCTGATTCATACCTTACTGAATGCCCTACATCCGGAGACGGTGATCCGGATTTCCAATACGGGGATTGGCGGCAATAATATTCTGGATCTGAAAGCCCGTTGGCAGGAGGACGTGTTGGATTTGCAGCCGGATTGGGTCAGTATGATGATCGGGATCAACGACGTTTGGCGCAGGTTTGACGAGCCGGATATTTTCGAGGGGCACATAACCCCTGCGCAGTACGAAAACACGTATAGGGAGTTGATTACCCTTACCAAGCCAAGGGTAAAGGGAATGATTCTGATGACGCCTTATTTTATGGAGCCCAACCGGGAGGATCCGATGCGTAAAGCGATGGATGAGATGGGGGAGGTAGTCAAGCGGCTTGCGGGAGAATACGGTTTGCCCTGTGTGGATACCCAGCAGGTATTTGACGAGTATTTCCGGTACCGTCATCCGGATTATATCGCCTGGGACCGGATACATCCCAATCAGGTGGGGGCGATGCTGTTGGCGCGGGCGTTTTTGGACACCATAGGGTTTTCCTGGGATGTATAAAGATGTAAAAGTTCAGACAGGTCTGCGCATTCCTGATCCGTGAATAGCAACAAACTGTTACATAAAGATAGAAAAAAGGATTGACAAAAAAGGTCTATACCTGTAGACTAGAAGAAAGTCTACAGGTATAGACCTTTTGCGCGTTTGTAAAAATGCAGGAAAGCGGGGGGACGGTAAATGGGAGAGATTAAATTAAGTGACAGTGAATGCAGGCTGATTTCTGTGATATGGGAGGAAGAGCCCGTCAATTCCACGGAACTGGTAAAGCGCTGCGGGGAAAGGTTTGGCTGGAAAAAATCCACGACTTACACGATTTTAAAAAAGCTGGAGCAAAAAGGAGCCGTGTGCAACAAGGAAACCATGGTGGCCTCCCTCGTGGACAGGCAGCGGGTGGTGGAGCAGGAGGGCAGGGAGCTTCTGCACCGCACGGGGAGTACATTGCCGGATTTTTTTGCCGCTTTTTTAAAAGACAGGAAGCTTACGAAGGAAGAGGCCCGGCGGATTTATAAAATGATAGAGGATGCACAGGAATAACACGGGGGAATGGGAAATGGAAAGACTGGTTTTATGGGTTTTGGGGATGTCCGCAGAGGCGGCGATCGTGACTGGCGTGGTGCTATTGCTGCGGATGGTATTTCGGCGGCTTCCAAAAGGGTATTCCTGTGCCCTTTGGCTGTTGGTGCTCTTTCGGCTGCTCTGCCCGGTGACAGTGGGCAGCAGTTTCAGCCTGATGCCGGACGGGGCCGTCTGGCAGGGGGAGGCAATACAGGAGAACCGGGACAATGCCGTGCACATGGGCGGGGGAGGGGAAGCGGTTTCCGGAAATCCCATAACCGCCGGTCACGGGGGCGCAGTGCAGATACAGGCGGTAAGCATTCCGGACGGCAGTCAGGCGGCAGGAGGAGAGGGTGGGGATACGCATGCCCCGGGAGGTGGGCAGGCGAACCGCTTTATGGAAGGTGGGAGCGTGCCCCGCGTTCTTGCAGGCATTTGGAAGGAATATGGGATTTGGGTGAGTCTGGTATGGCTGGCCGGTGCGGTATGGCTGGCGGCAACTTACCTGATGCAATATATCCGGTGGAAGGAAAAAGTGCGTGGGTTTGCGAAAGTAGCGATGGACGGCGTCCGGGTCGCAGAAAGCACGCGCATTGTAGAGCCTTATGTCTGCGGCATCTTGCGGCCTACGATATACCTGCCTGCAGGGATGGAGGAAACACAACGCGATTATGTTTTGCGCCATGAGCGTATGCATATCCGGCACGGGGATCTTTGGGTGCGTTTTTTGTGGCAGGCCGCATTGGTTTTACATTGGTTTAATCCCCTTGTCTGGATGGCGGTGGCGCTGGCGCAAAAGGATATGGAAATGTTTTGCGACGAAAGCGTTCTGCGGCGGTGCAGCGGTTCGGCGCGCAAGGAATACGCGTTGACAATTTTACGCTTTTCGATGAAAAAGAGTGGGCTTTTGTTTCCGGTGGCGTTTGGGGAGAGCAATACCGAGAGCCGGGTTCGGCATATCCTCAAGGGAAAGAAAACGGCGCCGGTATTTGGCGGACTTGCGGTTTTGGCGATTGCGCTGGCGGCGGTGTTTTTGCTGACAGATCCGGTACCGGCTAAGGAGGAATCCCAGACTATACCGGAAACGCAAAACGATTTGCCTGCCCAAACGCAGCCGGGGGATGAGGCCGAAACGGAAAGCGCAGACGGTTTGGGAGCGGGGCAAAATACGGATACGGCAAGCCTGAAACCGGCGCAGCGGGGGGAAGAAATTCTGGCGCTGGCGCGGCAATGGGCATCGGCCACGGTGGGCCGGGACGGGGCTGCGCTTGCGGCGCTGGTGGACGATCCGGCGAAAATGGATTCCTATAAAGAGCCGGAGGGCGCTTATACGTACGGCTGGTCTTCCCCCTGGCCGTGGAATGAGGATTATTGGATTTGTTATGCCTATGACCGAAACGAAGCGATTATTTACTATTATGCCAATACATCCGATCCCCGGGTGCTGCCGTGGCGGGAGGTTTTGACCCTGACCCGCAGGGACGATGCGTACCGGGTGGCGGGGTGGAAAACGGATACGGAGCCTGTCCGTTCTGCGGAAGCGTTTCGCGAGCGTTTTGCCTATGAATCCGATCAGGAATATGGCGGGCTGTACGGTGTGGGATACCGCTTTGCCGATACCCCGCTGGATATGTTCCATGAAACAGCGGGGGAAAATACCTGGGCAGGGCAGCTGCTTTGGCAGGAGAGTAGTGGCTCCGGCTTAAACGATGCGTGGAGGCAGCCGGAAACGGCTGCAGCGTATCATTTATATCTGGAAGGAGGAAGGGCGGTTACAGTGGAAAGCCCATGGGAGGACCGGGTGTGTCTGCGGTGGGAGTTTGCGGACGGCGCCACGGATGTAATCTGCCTAAGCCATCCTTCCGTTGGGGCAAAGGACGGTACGGTTCAAAAATCCGATATTTGGGTGGTAGAAGACATTTTGGAGGAAGATGCGTATACCGAAGAACTGGGAAAAGCCAAACGGTACCGCTATTATGAGGAACATCCGGACAGACTGGCGGCAGACAGCGTGGGTGTGGATGAGATGACGGCATCCCTATCGGAAGGCTCCGATATGCTGGTGAGAGTCGCTGCAACCGATGATGAGGGCAGCGTCATGTACGGGATGGTGTCCCAAGGTGTCATGAAAGGGGTCCTTTTGTGGACGGAAGGCAGATGCCAGTATTTTGACTGGTATTATACCAGCCCGCGCATGGTTTTGCCCAATTTGATTCAACGGGATTACGACGGGGACGGGGAGGAGGAACTGGCGGTAATTTTGCTGGCTTACACCGGCACCGGCCTTTCGGCGGAACAGCTTTTCATGCTGGAGAGGCGCAAGGACGGCAGCTGGGAGGCGAAGGAGAATACGGTGTTTTTGCAGCAGATCGGGGACGAAGTGGCATATTCTTATGATGCGGGAACCGGGATGCTCTCCTTCCGCGAGAAAAATAAAAACCGTTTGATTGGGGAAATGGATTTGCGCTCCCTTTTGGGGGAGGACGGAATTTATGAGGACGTTTCTTTCGGCGACATTGTGAGCTTTATCCCACAGGGTGACGAATTATATTTGCAGATTGCGCCGGGAATTGTGGTACAGGGATATGCAACCAGCCTGTATGATGACTGGGTATTGGGCGCGCGGGTGGTATACGATAGGGAAACCTTTTCCCTGGAGGAATATGATTTTTATAAGCTGTCGGCAAGCTGAAAAACCAAACGGAGGGATTGGGAAACCAATCCCTCCTCTTAATACGGCAGGTGGCCGGAGCAGATAAAACCGAGAACCGTATCCTCAATGCCTTCCTCATACTGCAGGGAAAGCGTGGTGTTTGGGGCAATGAGCAGTCCCACGGGGGCGGCCATCGTCCATTTTTTGATGACGGTGGTATCGCCTGTGTCGGCCCAGACTTCCCCGGTGGAAAATTCCAGCCAGATATCGCTTCCGCCGGGAAATTTTTGGTAGAGGATGCCGAGGGTGGGGGTTTTTGGCGTAATGCGGTATTGGCCGTCGTCCGTCCTGCATTTTTCCAGCGGGATAAAGGTATAGTCTTCAAACAGCGAGACGAAGGGATTGGAGGGCGTGGCCAGAAAAGAGGCATTTTTATTGGCGGTAACGCCGCTTTCGATAACCGAACGGATGGTTTCAAAATAAATGCGGTGTCCCTGCGCATCGGGATGCGTGCCGTCCGGCGTAAGCTGTGTAAAGGAAAACTCCGAGAGGGAAAAAGCGCCGATGGTATCGGCAATATCCGCATCGTACAGGCCGGAGAGACGAATGATTTCCAGCATTTTCTCCGTGTAGATCTGCTGGCTGCTTTCCAGTATCGTAATTAAGCGGCAGGAGGGATTTTGCCGCAGGATACTGCGGAGCATGGCTTCATAATAGAGGCCAAAATTATCAGGGCTGTCATTTTGCCCGTAGCAAATGAGAATTAGGTCGTAACTGCCGTTTTTCCGGATGTTTTTGTGCATGGCGGTTTCGCTTTGATAGTAGCCGGTATAGCTGGAAGTACCGCCGATGGCATAGCTGTCCAGCACAATGGGGGCGGGATAGGTGTCAAGCAGCCAGTCATAAAGCAGGGAATCCCAGGAAAGCGCAGGTTCCACGCCGGTTTTGTCCGCAATGCTGTCCCCGAAAACGGCAATCCGTACAGGACGATTTGTTTGCAGCTTTTCATAAGGGTGTGCGGACTTGGCCTGTACGGCCATGCCTGACAGCAGCAGGAATAAAAGCGCTGACAGCAGTCCGTAAATATATTTCTTTTTCATTGGTAATTCTCCATGGTCTTACATAGCATCTTTCGCAAAAAACGTTTTCCCTGTATTATATCGTATTCCGTCCGGTTATACAATCCCCTGTATGGAAATTGATTCCCATGAAGGTTACAGTTCGTTACTGTGAGCGGCCCAAAGACCGTGAATAGTAACACGGCTTATCATATGACCTTGCCGGCCGAATGGTTGCCACTGGACAAATGGTATCGCCGATGCTATAGTGGATTTATGGAGCAATTTTGTTGTGGATGTGTGGATGGGAGGGCAGGGGTATGGAAAAAGAATTGTTGGAGAGAGGGCCGGTTTTGGACAAGAAGGGGCATCCCAACCCGGGGTTTTCCAGAAAAAGCACGTTGGTATACCGCCGGGGCGATATTCGGGCAATGCCGTGGCGGGTAAAGGAATGGGATTTTTATCAGGTATCCAACGACCGGTTATGCCTGCAGCTCACCATCGGGCATGCCGCTTATGCGGGGCAGGTCAGCCTGATGCTGTTTGATTTTGTAAAAGGGGAGAGGCTGTTGGATTTGAGCAAAATCCTTGCCCTGCCCTTTGGCTCCCTGCATATGCCGGAAAATACGGAATGTGATCATGCCCTTGTTTATGACAAAGGCGGTGTGTTTATGGGATTTGAGGCAAAGGGGGAGGAGCGTATCCTCACCTGCAGCTGGGGGAAGGTGGACGTTTTGGTCCGTTTGCGGCGCTGCAATCCGGATTCTTTGGTCATCAATCTGCCTTTTGACGAGTCGCCCCGCGCTTTTTACTATAATCACAAGATCAACTGTATGACGGCAGAAGGGGTGGTACGGGCCGGACAGGAAGAGTGGACTTTTCATAAGGAAGATTCTTTCGGTATTCTGGACTGGGGCAGGGGAGTCTGGCCGTTTCACAATGAATGGTATTGGAGCAACGCAACCGGATATTTGGACGGGGAAATGTTCGGTTTTAATTTGGGATGCGGCTTTGGCAATACGGACACGGCCAGCGAGAATATGCTTTTTTATGGGGGAAAAAGCCATAAGCTGGGCAAGGTGGATTTTGTGCTGGGGGAGGAATACATGCAGCCCTGGCATTTGAAAGACCGGGAGGGACGTTTGGATTTGACACTGACGCCATGTTATGACCGGACGACGGTGACGAAGCTTTTGTGGGTCGATAACTGCTGTCATCAGATGTTTGGGACATTTAGCGGCAAAGCCGTGCTGGACGACGGAACGGTTTTGAAGGTCGGGGACGTGGTATCCTTTGCGGAGCATGCGGTGAACAATTGGTAGGAGGCGGTTTTTGGGATTATGGCAGAAAAAACGGTATTGTTATACGGGACGGGAAACGCCGCAAAATTTTCGATGATGCAGACATATCTGAAGGATATTGAGGAAATCGAACTGATCGGGCTTAAGGATTTGGACTGCGTCTGGGAGGAGCCGCAGGAGAGCGGGAATCAACCGTTGGAGAATGCGAGACAGAAGGCGTTATGCTATTACCGGACTTGCCACAGGCCGGTATTTTCCGCAGACAGCGGGCTTTTTATAGAAGGGCTGCCGGATGGGGAACAGCCGGGCGTGCATGTCCGCCGGGTGGGGGGCAGGAATCTGACGGATGAGGAAATGCGGGCGCATTATAAGGAAATTGCAGCGCGTTTTGGGGGAAAATGCGTGGCGCAATATCAAAATGCCGTCTGTCTTGTGTTTTCGGAGGACGAGATTTATGAAAGTCAGGCAAAATATTTGTGGGAGCCTTTTTACCTGACGACGCAGGAGCGGGAACAGCGGAGGGAAGGTTTTCCCCTCGATGCCATCAGTGCAGACATCCGGACGGGGCGGCATTGTTACGATGCCGAACAGGAATTTGGCCTGGAAAGCTCCAAAACGGGATTTAGCAGGTTCTTTCGGGAAGCGCTAACCGCACACGAAAAGAGGAAGGGAACCAGAAGGCTATACTACGAGGATGCTTACCAAAAAGACTTTGAGGCTGTGGTGGTGCGGTGTGAAAAGACGGAGGGAAACTATAGCGTGGTTTTAGATTGCACCGCTTTTTATCCGGAGGGGGGCGGGCAGCCCTGCGACAAGGGCATCCTGCAGACGCTGCAGGACGGACAGACGGTATCGGTGCTGGATGTCTGGGAGAAGGACCGGGAAGTTTGGCATTTGTGCGACGGGAAGCTAAAGACGGGCGCAAGGGTGCGCGGAAACATTGACTGGGAACGCCGCATCGGGCATATGCGGGAGCATTCCGGGGAGCATATTCTTTCGGGCATTATCTGCCAAACCCACGGCTATAGAAACATCGGTTTCCACATGGGAAAGGATTTTGTGACGGTGGATTTTTCCGGTATGCTTACGCAGGAACAGATTGATGCCGCCGAGAGGGCGGCCAACGAAAAGGTGTTGGAAAATGTGGAAATTGCGGCGGCATATCCGGATGCAGGGACATTGAAAAAGCTGGACTACCGCAGCAAAAAAGAATTGGACGGTGCAGTACGGATTGTGACGGTGCCGGGGGCGGATTGCTGTGCCTGCTGCGGGACGCATGTGAGGCGCACCGGGGAAGTGGGGCCCATTAAGGTGATCGGTTCCGAGCATTATAAAGAAGGAGTCCGCCTGCATGTTCTGATCGGGAAAAAGGCGTTGGCGGACTATGCGGAAAAATCCGTAAATTGCGGAAAAATTTCCGCCCTGTTGTCGGTGAAACCGGAGCATGCGGCAAAAGGCGTGGAGAAGCTTCTGGAATCCATGAATACCCTGCGTTTGGAATACGGTGCACTTAAGATGCAGCTTTTGGAACAAAAGGTGGAGGCCGTTTGCGCGGGGGAAAGGACGGCAGTTTTGTTTGAAAAGGGGCTTTCGTCGGCCGATGTGCGCAGGCTGGCTGACGGCCTGCACCGTAAGGCGGGGTTTGCGGCGGTTTTCTGTGGGGACGACAGGGAGGGCTATCAATATGTGATGATTTCCGCAGAACGGGACATGGCCGGATTTGGAAAGGCGTTCAACCATGCCCTGCAGGGCAGGGGCGGTGGAAGAAACCCCATGATACAGGGATTTACCGCTGCAAGCCGTGCCTCCATAGAAGCTTATCTGGCATCGGAGTTTGGCTTATAAGGTTCGGAGGATGAATTGTACTTTATTCCCGCGAGCAACGAGTCAAGTGGCTGCGTTGCAAGTTTGATGCCCCGTCAGCTTGCTGCGGGGTATTTGACTTTACGTGGGTTTAAAAGTTATATATTGCTTAAAGTGGCAAAATCAGCTACAATATTTTTGTGGAGCTTGAGAAAGCCGGAAATTGTACGGGAAGAGTTTTGTGGCTGATCGGAATTGTAAAAAGATCTGTCGCAAAAGGAAAGGACTTTTATGAAAAAAGCGATGAAAAATTCCACCGCGATGACAGCCTTCAATGTGATTGCCATTGTTTTGCTTTTAGGAACGGCATTGTCCTTTTTGATCACTTCCGTTTTTAACGGGAGAATAGATAAAGAGAACACAAACCGTTACGATCTTGTCAGTTATGCCAATATGTTTGCGTCCGGGTCGGCTTACCTGACGAATGAGGTGCGGGCATATGCGGCCACAGGGGAACAGGAGCACTTTGACAACTACATGCGGGAGGTCGATGTCACCAAGTCACGTGAGGCCGGTCTGGCGGGGATGCAGGAAATCGGCATCACACAGGAAGAACAGGCCATGATCGACAAAATGTCCTCCATTTCCAACGGCCTTGTCCCGCTGGAGGAACAGGCCATGGAGCGGGCGGCCAGTGGGGATTTGCAGTCTGCCCTGGACTATGTGTACGGGCAGGAATATGCGTCCAGCATCGGGGAGATCAGCACCCTGAAGGAACAGTTTTTTGCGTCGCTGGAGACGCGTACGGCAAAAGATATTGCCCGGCTAAACGTTATCATCGTCGGTTTGAATGTTCTGGTCTGGGTTTTTATCGGCGTTACCGTCGTTCTACAGATTATTTCCAGCCGTTACAGTACAAAGAAAGTCATCGCCCCTATTTTAGCGATTGAACGGCAGATGAACGAGATTGCCAATGGCAATCTGCATGCGGAGTTTTCCCTGAAAGCGGATGAGTCGGAGATCGGTATTTTGATTGATGCCATTCACCGCACG
>CARDPF010000009.1 GCA_948960675.1 uncultured Eisenbergiella sp. | reverse complement strand
GCTGCCACGCCTGCCGACGTAATGCCTGAGTCCATGTCTAAACGAAATGACATTGAAGGCTAAACTGTTAAAAAATCAGTTACCGGTCAGGCGGATTTGGCTGCAGCTTAAGTGGCTGTTGTTGCGGACGCCAAGCCCGATTCCTCCCGTTAGCCAGGGATTCTCTTCATCCTGCAGCGCAAGAAGTTCCTGCCCGTTTAAAAACACCCGGATCCGGTTTTTCTCTGCCCGTGCCAAAATCCGGTAGGTTTCCCCATGCTTCCACGCAAAGGGAACCTCCTGCAGGACTTTGATGCCATGCTCCTTTTTGCAGATGCCGAAACGGCCTGCCCCGGTAAAACCGACGGCGTAAGAACGCATGGCCCCCTGCACGCGCACCAGCGCATAATGCTCCTCCCCCAAAACCGGCGTCAGCAGCCATTCCGCCTCATAATCGGTCCACTCCCAGTCTCCCGTATAAACCTCACCAAAATCACATCCCGTCAAATGCAGACAGCCTTCCTCCAGATAACTAAGCCCCTTTTCCCGGGTAAACTGGCTGATCTCCCTGTGCACGTCGGTCCATTTTTCCGCCCTCTCCTGCGCAAAGTCAACCCTGTAATCGGCCCCTTTGTCTGCATACAACTCATCCACCACAAGTCCGCCCCCGCTTTGGGGCGCCTGATACCGGATTCCGATCTCCAGCACCGTAAAGCTTGCCTGTCCCGGAATCTGCCAGAAAAGAGTGTGGAAACCGTCGTCCTCCCATGTACAGACCTCCTGACACAGATACCTCTCCCCCTGTGCTTCCCGCACTTTGGCATACAGTCCTACACCCCATGCCGTCCCCCCTTTGTCACAAGCGGGCTGCTTTCCGCCTGCTGCGCCTTCCCCTGCCTGTGCCGGACGGATCCTGCAATGCACCGTCTGCCCCGGATACACCGTAGGGGAAAAGGCGGGGTGATAACGGTTGTCACTGAAATCCCCCGGCTCATAATACGTTTTGCGGTAGATCTCACAAAATCCCTCTTCCATACCCCTGCAGGTTTCCACCAACAGCGCCCGGCCCCCGGCCGCATCCGCGCAACCGATATTTTGCAGCTTAGGCTGCCCGCCGTTCCTGACCCGCATGCCATGCGTGGAGCCGGGATAGGCGAAATGGCAATATCCCCTTCCTTTCTTCCAGATCGTTTCCCACGCCTTTGGCGGTGTCTCCCCCTCCAGCAGATACGCAAGATTTGCCATATAGGACGCGCCCTCCGGCACATCCGAAATATTCAAGGCCCCTGCCACGCTGGAAAACACCACAAAATCGTTGATCGGGGCCCGCCATTTTTCATAATCTATGGCCGATACCCCTCCCCGCACGCCCATGATGGTGGCCACATTGCCCACGTTACAGTCCGTATCCCACCCGCACATACAGCAAATGCAGAGCGTCCGGTCAAAATCCCCCTCCCCGTACAAAAGCGCCAAAATCATCACCGCCGCATTGGGAATGATATGACAGTTGCCGGGATACCGGTCATATCCCCAGTTATCATGAATATAGGCAAAGCATGCCCTCCAATCCTTGGGATGTCCGTCATAAAAATCCATGACCGCATGCACCACGGCCGCATATTCGCAGTCTTCTGGTAGGAAGGAAAGACCCTTACGGATGATGCTGCGGATATCCCTTTCCACAAAGGCATGGCTGATGCAGACCGCCACAAAAATGCCGCCCCATACACCGTTGCCGTCATGGGTGACACAAGCGGCCGCCCGCGCAAGCCGCGCCGCCTGCTCTTGCCGTCCGGGACTCACAAGCCCCCAACAGTCAATGAAAATCTGTCCGCCGATCTGTTCCGCCACCGCTGTCCCGTTTTGCTTTGCCGAACCGCTGCGCGGCGCCGGTATGCCGTTCCACAGGTTTGCAAAAGCCGTATGCTCTGTGGAAACCCCATAGCCCCCAAACCAAAAAAACCCGTGTTCGTAGCCGGCATAATTTAGGAGGGCGTCCCCCACGTCCTGGGGCTGCATATCCGGGAAATGCCCGCCCTCCCGCAGCGCCCGCACAAAAAAGAACGGCCCGTTACTGTCGTCATCCGCCGCAAAATCCCGGTAGTCTGCCGGATAGCCGTCAATCTGTCCGAATTTTTTTGCGATCTGTTCGTAGGTCCAGCCTTCCACCGGAGCCCCCAGCCGGATTCCGATGATCTTAGCCAGCCATCCCGCATAGATTTTGTCAATATATTCCGCTTTCATATCCCCCTCCTTTCCCGCAAACGCGCTACGCCTTCAAACCTGTCAGCGTAATGCCCTCCGCCAGGTATTTCTGTCCCAGCAGATACACAAAAATACAGGGCGCCACCGACAGGGTGGAGGCCGCCATCAGCAGGTTCCATTTCGTTTCATATTCCCCCCTAAACTGCAAAAGCCCGATGGCGATGGTAAAATGCTCCTTGGAATTCAAATAAATGATCGGGCCGAAAAAATCATTCCAGCAGTTTAAAAAGGTAAACAGCGCCACCACTACCATGGCGGATTTGGACAGCAGGATCATAATCCTGAAAAAAATCTGCATTGCCCCCGCCCCGTCTATCCGCGCCGCATCGTCCAGATCCCTCGGAATCCCCAGAAAAAACTGCCGCAGAAGGAAAATATTAAAAGCCCCTCCCCCAAAAAAGAAAGGCAGGATCAGGGGCCACAGCGTGTCCACCAGATGGAAATTCCTCCAGATCAGAAATTGGGGAATCAGCGTGACGGAACCCGGCAGCATCATGGTGGACAGCACCAGCGTAAAGCACTGCTTTTCCCCCTTCATAATACACCCGGGGAAGGTGCAGCAGCCGCAAAAGTTCATTAAAGAGGCCGTAATCCGCTTTTTGTGTCAGCTGCATAAAATTCCTTATCCTATTTTAACATTTTTGGGGGCCAAGTTCTATGGAATTTTTACCGATTATTGGATTTTTATAAGAACCGAATCCTTTTTGTAGTCAGGGATGGTAATTTGGCGGCAGGGCGGCCCTCTTACCGGACGGGCGCATCCTTGCACATGTCCCGTGGGCTCCACTCATCTTTTCCTTGAAAATCTCCCCCGGTCATGTTACCCTAAATCAAAGACCCCGCTGCAAGCATGGCTATTTCCCTCATTGCTCGCGGGAATAAAAAGCGTCGCCCGGCAGCGACGCTTTAAAGAATGCTTCGCCTGATTTCGGAGGAATCTATGGACATCACAATCGTAATCGGACAAATGTGCGTCATGCTGATCCTGATTCTGATCGGTTACGCCATGTTTCATAAGAACAAACTCAGCAACGTCTCCTCCAGCCACATATCCGGCCTGGTGGTAAACGTCTGCAACCCCGCAACCATTCTCTGCTCCGCCTTCGACAAAAAGGAAGTCGTTCCCGCAGGACACATGCTCTATGCGATGCTTGTCACCATCGGTCTCTACGCCCTTTTGCTGCTGGCCTCTCTCCTGCTTCCAAAAGCCATGCGGATCCCGAAAAACGACCGCTATATTTACCATTTCCTGACGGTGTACGGCAACGTAGGATTCTTAGGCATCCCCCTGGTTTCAGCGGTGCTCGGCCCCGATGCCCTGGTTTATGTCTCCATCAACTGCGTGGTATTTAATCTCCTGTTTTATACCACAGGCGTGGCAATCATCCAAAAAAAGGCCGGAAAAAAAAGGCCGTCCAAAACCGGACGCGCCCTTTTGAAAATCTGCAATGTGGGAACCGTTTCTTCCCTGCTCACTATCCTTTTGTATCTGGTGGATATACGGCTCCCCATGGTCTTGTCCGACACCATCACCTACGCGGGGCGCGCGACCACCTTTCTCTCCATGGTGGTATTGGGCGTTTCCGTCGCCCAAATTCCCCTGCGGGAACTTTTCTGCCACAAACAGGATTATCTTTTCGTCCTGCTGCGGATGATTCTGCTCCCCGCCTGTCTCATCCTTTTGCTTAAGCCCATAATCACATCCCCGCTTCTTCTGGGAACGTCCGCCCTTCTGCTGGCAGTTCCCTGCGGAAACCTGCCGTTGATGTGTTCCCGGGAGCATGGACTGCACGCCGATGCCCTGGCAAGGCTCATCGTGCTGACCACCCTGCTCTCCGTGGTCACGATTCCCATCGTGGTCTTGTTCCTATAGCTACAAACCTTGTAACAGTCCCTATCCTTCCTGCTCCTTGCGCAAAATCTCCATCAGGGCCCTGCTGTCCGGCCCCGGATCGCGAAATACCGCCGAACCGGCCACAATCACATTGGCGCCGGCCCGGAGCACCTCCCGGACGTTCTCCTGCGTAATACCGCCGTCCACCTCCAAGTCAATGTCCCTGCCGCCCTGTCCGATCATCCGCCTTGCCGTCTGGATACGCTCAATGGATTCCGGGAAAAATTTCTGTCCGCCAAACCCCGGCTCCACGCTCATCACCAAAAGCAACTCAATCTGTCCCAGATACCTCCCTACCTCCTCCACCGGGGTTCCCGGCTTTATGGACAGCCCTGCCCTGCACCCCAAGCGGTGAATCTGGGCGATCGTCTCCCCTACGTCTACACATGCCTCCAAATGTACCGTGATAATATCCGCCCCCGCTTTTGCGAACGCTTCCACATACCTTATGGGTTCCACGATCATCAAGTGTACATCCAGCACCAGACCGCAGGATTTGCGGATGGACTCCACCACGCAAACCCCGTAGGACAGGGAAGGTACAAAAGTACCGTCCATCACGTCTATGTGCAGATATTTTGCACCGGCATCCGTAATCTCCCGGATTTGTTCGCCAAGCCGCATAATATCCGCGGCCAAAATCGAGGGGGCCAATATATTCTCCATGAAAAAACCTCTTTATCTTTTCCGTAAAGCAGCCTGATCACCCAAGCCGCCTGTTCACACCTGTTCCTCTCTCACTTTACCACAAATCCTATTACATGGTCAATCCCACCATCTTTTTAATATCCCAGTTTTTTATCCACGATCGTGCCGTCCATGGCGTTGACAGTGAGCAGGCTTTCGTAAGCCCCCTTATTCTCTATCACATTTGCTTCTGTACCGCCCTCTCCCCCGATATAGATTTTTTCCGTCCCAAAAAAATCCCACACAGGAATCATCATCCCTTCCGTTTCGGCCCCGTTTTTACGGACGCGCGCATACCCAAGCTGCACCCGGTCGATATGATATTCCGCCTTTTTGGCATCCCCATACTTTTCCACCATCATTTTTTGGAAAACATCCTGAATATCCGAAAACGGAAGCAAAAATACATACTCGTCGGAAACATCCTCCACCGTATAGGGAGAATCCCAATCCAGACAGACAAACCCGTTTCCGTCATAAATAAGATCCAGATATTCCGCAGGCCATGTAATATCCCCTCCCTGTCCATACAGGCCTTCCCCCTTGGCATAAGTGACAGGGATATTGTCGATCTGTCTGGTAAAATGGATACAGTATCCGGTGTTTGCCTTTTTTAACGCCCCATCAAAATCCCCTCCCCCGTGGCTGATATAATATTCCTCCCCGGCGTAACCGTATTCCGTAAGCCCGAGTTGTGCGACCAATGCCTCCGCCTGCCTGCGGATTTCCTCCGTGGAAAAGGACGCATCCTTTGCATCTGCATCCGTCCCCGGCACATAATTGCCGCCCTCCGCAGGCTTCTCCACCATAAAACGGTTCCAGTACCAGTCATCCCGCATGGCATTATCAAGATAAACAATATAATCAATACCGTCCGCCGTCACGTAACCGCTGATCACATTCTTTTCATCATTCCCCGGCTCATACCGCACGGTGGCGTCCTTTTCAACCGTAACCACCTCTTCGGGCGCGTCCTTGATCCATTTTTCCAGCTGTGCAAGCGTTTCCCCATAGGTAATATCCTTATCGCCATACAAGTCGCTTTCCTTTGCCCCCGCTGCCATCTCTGCCTTAATCCCGTGCATCTTTATTTGCAGTTCTTCCTTGGTAGCGCCAAACCCTCCCATCGCCTCCACATCCCGCTCCCAAATCTTCCCGCCTCCCAGCAGTACGCGGATTACCGCATCGTAATCTTCCTGGACAAAGGGGCGGGGCTTCACCTTTTTCTTCCGGAAGCCCTCTGCATCCGGCACAATCACCGCAGCATCCGCCGTCACATGGACAGTCCTGCCGGAAAAGGAATCCTGATAGGTCTGCGGCGCATTGACCTGATCGGCAATCCTGCCGGTCATCACGCCTTGCGCCTTCCCTGTTTTGCCCCCAGTCTTTTCCGCTTCCTGCACCGTACTTCCCGCTTCCTTTGCATCCGCCTTTGGGCCTTTCGTTCCCGCACTTGTCTCTTCCTTTGGCACAATCACGGTCTCCCCTGTCTCCAAAGTACTCCCGCAGCCCAATAGCATCGCCGCCATACCACTCACTGCCAAAAATGCCACTGCCTTTTTTCTTTTCATCCCACGATCCCCGCTTTCTTTTTTCTGCAGCTTTGCCTCATGTATCCTTGCCCATTGAAGGTATCATGCCGCATTGTAAAAAGTCCGCATCGCTGTGTAATATTTTTGTAAATTGATTTCCGCAGGCAACAGGCCGGGCGGCCGCGCCTGTGCGGATATTTGGCCACTGCCGCAGGGATCCATCCCCCGCTACCTACAAAAGGGGTGTTGACTTATGCTGTTTTCCAACTCCGCATCAGTCCTCAAACTGCACCCGCACCGTCGTTCCCTCTCCCTGTCTGCTTTCGATGACAAGCCGCGCCCCGTGCAGCTTTGCAATCCTGCTGCACAGCGCAAGCCCCAGTCCACAGCCTCCCGCCTTCCTGCTGCGCGCTTTGTCCACCATATAAAAGGCCTCCGTCACCCGCGCAATTTCTTCGTCCGGTATGCCAAAGCCTTCGTCCTCCACGGTAATTTCATTCTTTTTCCCCACAAGCCAAACGACGCTGCCCGGCGCGCTGGCTTTTGCCGCATTGTCGATGAGATTGATCAACAGGCTTTCCAGCAAATCTGAATCGCCCTTCACTTCCCCCATCCTGCAGTCCACCTCCAGACGGACATCCCGCTGTGCAAGCGGCCCTTCCTCCAGCTTGCGCACACGTTCAAAAAGCGCGTTCATATCCGTTTTCTTCATCACAATGCTCTCGTTTTCATAAAGCCCCACAAGGCCCATCAGTTTCGCCGAAAGCCGTTCCAGCCTCCTTCCCTCCTCATAAATGTGCGTAAGCGCATTCTGCCGCTGTTCTTCCCTGACATGTACATGCAAAAGCGTATCCGAGTAACCGATGATGGACGTCATCGGCGTTTTCAATTCGTGCGCCATGCTCCCCAAAAGCAGGCGCCGCCGTTCGGACACCTCCGACAGTTCCCTCACCTGCGCTTCAATCTGTTCTGCCATCCCGTTAAAGGCATCCGCAACCACCCCAACCTCATCCCTACAGCACACGTTTGCACGCCGCCTAAGATTCCCGTTACGGATGTCCAGCGCCGCATCCTTCAATTCCCCCAGCGGTTTGAGGATTTTTCCCGTAGCAAAAAAAACCACGGGAACCGTTACCGCCGTACATCCCAGAAGCGCCAAAAAGAACAGCCATCCCTGCCTTTTACAATCCTCATAGGCCTCCGAGATGTCGCTCACCAGCACAAGGCTGTAGCCTTTTGTCTTATCCGCCAAGAGTGCCTTACCGGCAATAAAAAGGCGCTTATCCCCCACCGTCTGGATCACGCTGTCCCCTTCCTCCTTCTGCCATTTATGGATGGAAGCGGGCGTCAGGCGGTACTCTGTCAGGTTACAGATCTCCCCGCCGTCCTGCAATAAAATATACTGGTGCGCCCCGTACTTTCTTAACAGATAATTGGTATAAGAATATTTTGCAGTCTCCCCAAAGCCGTCCATATTACTGTTTTCCAACTCTGTTCCCAACGCATGGGCCGTTGCAAAAAGCTGCTGCATGCAGCTCTCCGCCGCCCTCTTCTCCTGATACACAAAAGAATTGTGTACCACTGCCGCCCCCGACAGCCCAACCGCCGCCGTCACTACAGCCGCCGTCATCAGGGCAAGTTTTTTCCAAAGTTTCATATGTTACACCATTTCTGCGCTGCTTTATTGCGCAGACACAAATTCGCGATTGAAAATTTCAATTTTCAATCTTCCCCCTCCGCCCTGCCGGGTATCCCGGTCAGTCCTCCAGCCGGTATCCCATTTTGGGGACCGTGCGAATGACGTCATGAAAATCCAGCTTTCTGCGCAGCTGCCCCACATGCACGTCCACCGTGCGCGTCTCCCCCATATAATCCAAGCCCCATACACGGTTTAACAGTTCCTCCCTGGAAAAGGCAATGTTACGCCCCTGCGCCAGTGCCACCAAAAGTTCATACTCCATCGGTTTTAAAGCAACCGGCATGCCGGCCTTCGTCACCTTGTGCTCCTTCAAATGGATTTCCACGTCCCGGATACAGATTTTCGTACGCCCCCGGCCCGTACGCTTCAATACCTTTTCCATCCGCACCAGAAGTTCAAGTACTTCAAAGGGTTTTACGATATAATCCTCCGCCCCGGCCTTTAAGCCATGCACCCTGGATGCCACATCCGCCTTCGCCGTCAGAAAAATCACCGGTACCTGTACCTTCAAAAAATCCGATATCAGTGCAAAACCGTCCCTGCCGGGAAGCATCACATCCACCAACGCCAGCGCAGCGTCCTCCGCCTCCCCGCTGCGCAGAAGGCGTTGCGCCTCAATCCCGTCAAAAACCGCCGCCGGTTCATACCCCGCAGCTTCCAAATTCATGCAGATCAATTCTGAAATGGAAGGATCGTCCTCTATCACCAATATTTTCATGTCTCCCCCCTGCCCTTGTCCGTTTTAAAAGAATAGTCCAGACAGGTCTGCGCATGCACTGCGCAGACCGTGGGAATAAACCCTGATATCCTATAATCATATCACATGATTTCGGGAAAATAAGCATCAAATTGTAAACACATCCCGGAAATCCATTTTGCGGAAGGAAGTTTGGGGCAGGCAGAATGGACGCCCGGTATATCATTCCCCTTTCCCTCATAAAATGATAAAAACTTTACGGGTTATGTGTCTTGAAAAAAATACGTTATGGTTTTATCGTGATCCCACTTTTTTTTCTTCTTTTCACCGCTGTTTACCTGTGCCACGGATTTGACGGCTATCTCTTCCGAAAAATGACGGACTCCTTTTTTATACAATCCATGGAAAATGATGCCCTCGACCTGCACTTTACCCTTGCAAATCCGAAAGCATACGGCATTACCTTAAAAAGCGCCTCCCTGCCCGTATATTCCAGACAGGGGCAGCTTGCCTCTGCACAGGCGGCGGCAGACTTTCTCGAGCGCCTTTCCCATATCCGCCCGTCCCGGCTGTCGGAAAAAGACCGCTATACCTATGACCTATTATACTCCTGGCTGGAAACCCAGCATGCGGGACAGGACTTTACGTACTACGAGGAGCCCTTATCCCCCTCCGGCGGCATGCAGGGCGAGCTTCCCCTGCTGTTGGCTGAATATACGCTGCGCGACAAAAGCGACGTTGAAACTTACTTATCGCTGCTGGAATCCACCGGTCCCTATCTGCAGGGGCTTTCCGACTTTGAATCCGAGAAAGCGCAGGCCGGATTGTTCATGACCAGACAGGATGCCGAAAATGTGGTCTCCCAGTGCGACCGCATCATGGACAAAACTGCCATCGCCTCCGGAACCCATTTTTTACAGCTTACCTTTGCAGACAGACTGGAAACGTTACAACAGCAAGGCATGGTCACGGCCCGGGAAAAGGAAGGATATCTTGCCGAAAATAACCGTCTGTTGTCCACCGTCGTACAGCCTGCCTATGACAAACTCGGGGATGACCTGCTTTTACTGTCCGGAAAAGGGCAATATGACGGCGGCCTGTGGGAAATGCCGCAGGGACGCGCCTACTACGCCTGGCTCGTCCAAAAAACCACCGGATCTACGCTGGATATGGATGGCATATACGCCATTCTGCAAAAAGTCTTTCAGCAAAAATTTGAAAACATCCAAACCCTCGGCGCAAAATACCGGGAACTGACCGGAAGCTTTCCGGATCCCACCCTTATGTCCGACGGTTTCCCCCTCTCGGATCCCTCCGAAATCCTCTCCGACCTGCAGGACCGGATGCGAAAGGACTTTCCATCCCTGACGGAACTTTCCTCCCAAAATATCCTGTGTACCGTGCGGGATGTGGACACTGCACTGGAGCCCTATACCAGTCCGGCTTTTTATATGACGCCCCCGATAGACGATTTGGCCCACAACACCATCTGTATCAACCGCGCCTCCACCGCCGCAGGCATCGAACTCTATACCACCCTGGCCCACGAAGGCTACCCCGGCCATCTGTACCAAACTGTATACTCCTCCCTGTATCAGGCAGGCGGCAACAACGAACTTCCCGTCCGGGAACTGCTTCACTACGGAGGCTATGTGGAGGGCTGGGCCTATTATACGGAACGGCTTTCATACGAATACGCCGCAGATTTGCTGCAAAGTTCGGACGCATCCTCCGCCGCCTCCCTGCTCTGTACCCTGATTGGCCTGCAGCGGGATTTGCAGATCAATCTCTTTTCCCTGCTCGATATCTCCCTGCACTATTACGGAGCCAAAAAGGACGACATCCTGCAGTCCCTGACTTCCTTCGGACTGCCCGTCCAAAGCGCAGAACGCATTTACCACTATCTGCGCACCGCCCCTGCCACATACTTAAAATATTACGTAGGCTATCTGGAGATGACCGCCTTAAAAAACAGGGCAAAGGCACAGTGGGGCGACGCCTTTACGCCCATGCGTTTTCACCGGTTCGTACTGGAGGCTGGCCCCTCCGACTATAAAAACCTGACAAAGCGGCTGCAAAGCAGCCGCTTTTCCAATTCCGGCACCAAAGCCGCTATCATTCGATGCTTTTTAAGGATTCCGCCATATTGATCCGTTCCAATTTGGCGTACATAAATAAATCCACGATTACCATGAACACAAACGTCAGCAGGATACTCCACAGATAGCTCAGCGGCAAAATCCGCACGTCAAACGTGATCATGTCCACGTCTATTTTCGAAATGACAAAGCCATGCAAAAACACACCCATCAAGAGGCCTGCCGCCGCACCGATTGCCGTCAGGAAAATATTTTCCCGAAAGACGTAGGAAGCCGTCTCTGCAGGATAAAAGCCAAGTACCTTTATGGTTGCAATTTCCCGGATCCGCTCCGTGATGTTAATGTTGGTCAGATTGTAAATGACGATAAAAGCCAACGCCCCCGCGCAAAAAACGATCAAAACCACAATATAATCCACACTCTTCATCATATTGGAGACGCGGTCCATGAAATCCGCAGAGTCCGAAACGGCGGACACTTCCTCACAGGCAAGTAGCTTTTCCGAAAGCGCCCCGATGTCACAATCTTTTTGGGTATCAATATAAAGGCTTTTATATGCGGGGCTGTCACCGTTGTCGGCCTCCCAGGTATCCGGGCTGACATAAACGTAGTTGTAAACAAAATTCCGGCTGGTGGCAGCCAGCTTCACCGTCAGCTTTTCATTGTCCTCATTGCGCAAAGATACCGTATCCCCGATTTTTAACCCGCATTTTTCCGCAAGCTTGGTGTTCATCACCGCTTCCCCTTTTTGGGGCCAATCAATGGGCTCTTTTTTTTGCGTATGCAAATCAATGTAGGCACGCATCTGCTCCGGATGTTTGGGGATTACAATATTTGCGGATTTGGTGTCTGCCGGGCCGTTTACGTCCATCGCTTTTTCGCAGACAATCACATACCCGTCCGCCCCGTTCTCCATGGCGATCCCTGTAGCGTCGGACTCCTCCCCTTCGATGGGATCCTTCAAAGTCACACCCAGGGTATACCGTTGGATTTCCCCGTACTGCTGCACAGCCACGTCTACAATCGAATCCTTGATTCCAAACCCCGTCACCAGCAGTGCGCTGCATCCGCCGATTCCCACCACCATCATGAAAAACCGCTGCTTATACCGCAGCACGTTGCGGATGGATACCTTTACCAGGAAAGAAAACCTTCCCCAAATGAACGGAAAATATTCCAGCCAAATCCGCTTCCCGGCCTTGGGGGATTTGGGCCGCAGAAGCTGCGCCGCCACACTGGCCAGTTCATAGCGGCATGTCAGCCAGGTAGTTCCCATGGAACACAAAAGCGACACAAGCAGGGATACAATGGCCAGCCACGGGTCGAATATCAGAACCGCTTCCCCCAGACTGTACATAATTTTGTACGCATTCCAAATCACGGTGGGGAACAGGATACAGCCGACGGAAAAACCGAACACACTGCCGATCACCGCTGCGCTGCCGGAATAGAACAAATACTTACCCATGATCCTATACTCCCCGTATCCGAGGGCTTTTAGCACCCCAATCTGGGTGCGCTGTTCTTCCACCATCCGGTTCATCGTAGTGATACATACCAGGGCAGCCACCAGAAAAAAGAACAGCGGAAATACCTTGGCAATCCCCGCAACGATCGTAGAATCGTTTTCAAAGCAGGCATACCCTACATTGGTGTCCCGTCCCAGCACATAAACATCCGGTTCCTTTAAGTCTGCCAATTCCTGCCTGGCATCCGCAATTTTTTCCTCTGCCTCTGCCGTTTTCTCCTCCAGCTTTTGCAGACCGTCCTCGTATTCCCTTTTCCCCTCCTCCAAATCCTTTTGCGCGTCGGCTAGCTTTTGGCGGTTCTCCTCCAATTCGGCTTCCCCTTCCTCTATCTCGCGCTGTGCCTGCGCAAGTTCCCGGCCCGCCTCCTGCGCCTGCCTCTCCCCGGCTGCAACCTGTAAAAGACGTTCCTGCAGGGCTGCCTCCTGCGCTTCCAATTGCTGCAGCTGCAGGCTAAGCTGCCCGATCTGGGCCTGTGTCTGGGCATCTGACTGTCCCGCCTGGTAGGCGGCCTGTGCCTGCGCCAGGGCCGTCTCCAACTGCTGGCGTCCCTGTGCCAGCTGCGCCTGCCCATCCTCTATCTGCCTTCTGGCATCCGCCAGTTGCGCCCGGTTGTCTGCAAGCTGCCTCTGGCCGTCGGCGACCTCCCGTTGTCCGTCTGCCAATTCGGCCTCCCCATCCGCAATTTTTTCATTGGCATCTGCAAGGGAGGCCTCCCCGTCCGCAATTTTCTTTTCCGCATCCGCCAATTCTGCCCTGGCTTCCCCCGTTTTTTCCAAAAGTTCGGCCTCCGCATCCGCAATCTTTTCGTCAGCTTCCGCCAAAATCGTGTCGTAGCGCTGCATGGCAGCCTGCTCGGTCAGCGGTTTGGCCCAATCCTTGAAATCCTCCACCGTTTCCTTGTAAGCATCGCTGTATAGCGCATAATCCTCCCCAAACCGCACAAACAATTCCGTATAATAGTCGGTGTCAAACCCTTGGGGCAAAAAATAGACAAAGCCGCTCACTTTGCCGTTGCCAAGCGCCGAGGATCCCCTTTCATAGTTGGCGTAATACACTGCATCCACCAAGCCAACAATCTCATAGGACCGATATGCAAACAGTTCACCCGTTTCTTCCTCGTTTTCTTTGGCAATTCCCAGAAAAGATCCGATGGCATCTTCCCCGAACGCATGGGCGTCCACCACGCATTCCCCCGGCTTTTCGGGCAGCCGGCCGGCCTTTACCTCCAGCTGGTTCTGCACAGAAAGCAGGGTTTGTGCAGTCATAACCCTGATCTCCCCCTGGGGATCCTTTGCCAAAAAGTCGGTCGAAACCGCACCCTCCACCGCTTCCACCCCGTCGTTTCCCGCAAAAAGCGTTTCCGCATCCTTCCCAAATCCCAAGGTGGACAAAAGCCGCAGGTCAAACAGTTCCTTATCGTTCATATAGCTGCCGCCCGCCTTGACCATGGTTGGCGTCGTTACCATCAGCCCCGCAAAAAAACCAACCCCCAATGCCACGATCGCCAAAATCGCCATGTAACGCCCAAAGCTGCCCCAAATTTCCCGCAGCGTCGTTTTCACCATCGAAGATTTCATTTCCCGTCCTCCGTCACCACTCAATCTGCTCCACGGGCACGACATGGTCATTTTTCCGCATATCCGCAATCCTGCCGTTTTTCACCGTGATAATCCGGTCCGCCATCGCCGTCAGCGCCTGGTTGTGGGTGATTACCACCACCGTCACCCCGTTATTGCGGCATGTGTCCTGTAAAATTTTCAAAACCGCCTTTCCGGTATTATAATCCAGCGCACCCGTGGGCTCGTCGCACAAAAGCAGTTTCGGGTTTTTGGCCAGCGCCCTGGCAATCGCCACCCGCTGCTGTTCGCCCCCGGACAGCTGTGCAGGAAAATTGGATGCCCGCTCCTTTAACCCCACCTGTTCCAGCACGGCCGCAGCATCCAAGGGCTCCCGGCAAATCTGGGATGCCAGCTCCACGTTTTCCAGCGCCGTCAGGTTTTGTACCAGATTGTAAAACTGAAATACAAAACCGATATCATACCTGCGGTAAGCGGTAAGCTTTTTTTTGTTGTAAGAAGAGATCTCACAACCGTCCAGCATCACCCTTCCCTCCGACAACGTATCCATGCCGCCAAGGATATTCAGAATCGTCGTCTTTCCAGCGCCGGACGCGCCTACCACCACACAAAATTCACCCTTTTCAATCGTAAAGCTGACCCCCCGCAGGGCCTCTATATCCACTTCCCCCATGTAGTAAATTTTTTTCACGTCCGTAAACTCTACAAAACTCATGCCCTCATCTCCTTCTCCGCCAACATTTCTTCCAGATATCCCCTGTCCCATAACAGAATTTTCAGCTTCCGCGCCGCTTCCACCGCAGGCTGGGTAAAATATTGATTCGTCATCACGGCTCCCACCATCCGGTCATAGTATTCCCGGCCCGCACACGCCTCCTGCACGGCCTTGACCCCTACCGGGGAATTGTACCGTTTACACTGGATCGCATACGTCACCCCATCCTTCTCCGCCAACACGTCCACGCCATAGTCGCCGCTTCCCTTCGTGACTTCCACTTCATAAAAGCCGCCTGCTTCCAGCAGATCCGCACAAAAAAATTCAAATTCCCGCCCGTCCAGTTCGTCCAGCCGCTTTCCCCTAAGCTTCCTTCGCAAACTGCGCGCATGGTAAAACGCAAGCCCAACCGCCAGCGCCACCAAAACCAAGACCCCTGCGATACAAACCGCCAAAAATACCTGCTGCCCTGCTCCCCCCATCACCAAACCTAAACCTTTCCCCGTAAACCGGTATGTGGCGCGTCGGCACGCCACTACGCATGAAAGCCGGTTGCTACGCGCTGGCGCGCTCTCGCAACCGCCGCCGGTATTCGCAATCCGGGCTGCCGCCCTTCTTGCTCATACCGGCTTGCCCGTCCGATGTCTGTGTGCCTGTGCATGCAAGCATGCCCATTCACACAGCCGCCGTCCGGGGCTTTCATAGTAAAATGCTACAATATTCCTTCTCTCCTTGCAATGGCTTTCCTGAAAATTTCATTTTAATTTCACAACCTCAGTAACAGTTCAGACAAGTCTGCCCTGTTACGAACTGTTACCAAAAGCGTACCGAAAACGGTTGTATTTACATATGTTAGCCTGTATGGTACACTATGAGGGAAGGAAAATGTGACGGTTTGAAAGCAGGCAGGTCACAAAATGAATATTATTATAAAAGGGAGGGAATCATATGAAGCTAAAAAGAATAGCATGTTTTATGGCGGCGCTGCTCCTTTCCGTCGGCATGTACGCGGAGGGCGCATTTGCAGCGGAACCTTCCGGTGCGGAAGTGGCAGCTTTGGCGGGGGAGGCTGCGGAGGCATCGGAGGATGTCATTTATGACACGGAGAATGAAGGGATAGTCGGCATCAGCCCCAAGGCAGGGGATACATCCCAAGTGCTGCCGGAAGTACCCGTCAGTCAGGACGGGGAAGTAATGGATGGCGTATTGGCGCTTTCGGAGGCTGCCGCGTTGGATGGGGCGGGAAACCGGGCCACGGTTGCATTGCCGGTGGCGGGCGACTCCAAAACCTTTACCATGCAGATCGACCATTCCCTTTACCCGGAAGCCTGGCTTTGCATTTTCCCCTATGGCGGTATCGGGGAATGCACGGTCAATGTAGCCGGTGTCGGAAGCCATACATTGCGGACGCGACCGGCCACGTCTTCCACGGTATTTGACCTGAAAGGGATTTTTACAATCAAAGGCGCAGACGGTGTGAAGGATTATACGGTGACTGTCTCAACCCCGGAGGGGAACGCGGGCTGTGGGCTGGTGCTTACGGCCAGGGATACCTTTGCCGCAACGTGCGGCGGTGAGGATAATGCCGCTTCCATCCGGAAAAATGAGGCTACTGATTATGGGGTAACGTATTTTTCCGGTTATCGGCCGCTGCTGACAGGGGCTGGGGAATGGTTCCGGTATACGGCGGACGGTGAGACCTATATTTGTGCGCGTGCTGCGGAAATGGATGATTTAAAAGTTACCGTGTACGATGTGAATACCGGGGAAATTTTTGCAGATACAAAGCCAGAAGATAGGGAGATCGTACAGGAGGGTGGCGGACAATGGACGGGTTATGTGTCCAAGAGGCTTGCATTACAGTCAGGCCATGACTATCTGTTTCAGGTACAATCGGCTTCCGCAAAAGCTGACAGTGCAACTAAATATTATTTTACGGCCGGCTTACCCGGCACGATAAATGAAATGATAAAAATCAATTCCACGAATTCATTCTCGCTGCCGGCCAACACCACCAAAACTTTTACGTTCAATGTAAGCGGATATCCCAGTTCTTCCCGTTTGGGCAGTTATGGCAGGATTTGCTTTCAGACCGGGAGCGTTACGAGCAATCTGGATATTACCTCCTTGAAGATTACAGCGCCCAACGGAAAGGTTCTGGTTGCGCCAAGCCAGGGACGGTATGATCTGTCGAAACCGATTGACTACAATCAATACCTGACCGGCAGCAGCAATATTCCCTTAAACGGGACATGGACGGTGACAATTCGGTCTAAAGCAGCCTTGAGCGGACTCAAATTTAAGATTGAAAGTGAAGTGGAGCATATACCCGGCAAGGACGGTAACGAATAAGGGGGGAAGGGATTTGAAGATTGAACCAAACGGCGTGCCGAATACGCCATCCATAGCGGTGAGGAATGTATCCCCTGCAAACAGGGACGGGTTGAAGATTACGGCAGATTTTGATACTGTCCAGATATCCAACTATACCTGTCTGGACGAGAACGGTATCCCCAAAAACTTCCTCATAGGGGGCCCTGAGGAACTCCCCCACGGCAGGGAATATGAGATGGTGAGGCAAATAGAGCAGGCTTATATGGATTATTATGCCGGCGCCTGCGATGGGGAGGACGTTAAAAATGTCCTGACGGAAGTGGTGGAATCCTTGCGGGATAATTATGTGGAACTGGGGTATGATGAAAAAGAAATAATGCCCCATATCATTGAAGATGTTTATGCAAGAGCCCGAATGGAGGTGGTGTTGTGCGCGCATACGGCCAGCTTTTTAGATAGCAGAAAGCTGGTTGCCCAGTATAACGGACATAACGGAAATACGAAGGATTCCATTTATTATGATTCTGATTACTATTATAAATGTGAAGCGATGAAAACCTCGTTATGGGAACATGCGAGGGCGCTGGGGGAAAAATATGGCGTCACAAATTTGAAGATTCCGAAGGAGTTTGAACGCAGCGACCAGCGTTACTATGCCTCTTCCTACAACACGATCATTGACCATTATGCAGGCTATCAGTGGGGCATCGGGAACATGATTGATGAAAAAATGGTTCCGCCGAAAAACTTCCGGTTTTTTTATAAGTGCGGGGACACGGGCACGAATATCTACCCGGAATCCCTGACCGAGGTTCTGGGGGACGGATCGGATATATTCGACGGGGTACTGCACGTATGGCAGGACGACTGGTCTTTTGTCGGACGCGTGCCGACCCGCTCCCATGCGGTCTTGAACCCTGCGGTCAACATGTATGACGCAGTCAGGATGGGTTCGCCCCAGGGGATTCCCCAGAAGTGCATGGATTTTTTAAAAAACTTTGATTTCTTTTCCCCGGTACAGTGTGACAACTATTTCCGGCTCCGGTTTTTGCGTAACCGCTGAGGGGAATGGTATTTTGTTAGGCTAAACGCTTAGTCACTACAGCAAAAGCTTCCGGCGCCAAAGGCCCGGAAGCTTTTTTCTTATTTCCTCCCCGTCACATTTTTGGGGAAGGGCTTATTCTTCTTTTTTTCATCCATCGCCATTTTGCGCGCGATAAACTTCCGCAGGAAAAATACGATATAGCCGGTCTGCATATATTCCACTTCCATAGACCATGTGACCATCCCGTAAAACACCGCTTCCGACAACGCAAACAGCAGGATAAACGCGATGGGAACATAGATCCCATACTTTGCAAAATAATTGGCATGCCATCCCACCACACCGATGAAAACCTGATTTAAAATCAAGAGCCGGATCACTTCCACATTCGCCCTGACTTCATCCGGGCACGGCGTCAATGCCAGGGGAACCAAAAAATACAACACAACGGCCCCCGCCAGCATGCACAGCAGCCGCTTCTTATTTTCTTTGGTCAATACCCCGGCCAATTCCTGCCAGATTCCCTGCTTTTCCCCCGTATCCTGCTTCTGTGCCATTCCACATCCTCCTTCCCACAGACAAACCCCTTTTTATTTTTCATGGGAAAATACCCGGTCGAGCCATTTTATGCTCCACTCCACCCAGCGTCCGTTATAGGCGTCCGCACACCCCACCTCGTCGGTACACACCGACATGCCGTGCCAGCCTTTGGGCAGAACATGGAGTTCAAAAGGTACTTTCGCCGCAGAAAGAGCCGCCGCAAACTGCAGGCTGTTTTCCACCGGGACACAGTCATCCTCCGCAGTATGCCATAAAAACGCGGGCGGCGTGGCGGCATCCACATGCCGGTCCAATCCAAAATACCCATACCCTGCGCTGCCAGGCCCAGCGCCGCTCACATTCCGGATGGAATCCACATGGGCAAAGCCGTCCGCCGTGATCACCGGATACCCCAAAACCATGGCATTGGGACGCACGGTCTCCTTACACCCCCAGGCTTTTAAAAATTTTTCCTCTTCAGCCAGCGTCCCAAGGCTGGCTGCCAGATGTCCTCCTGCGGAAAAACCGCAGACCGCGATCCTGTCACTGTCCAAGTTCCATTCCTTCGCATATCTGCGCAGATGCGCCATCGCTGCGGCAAGCTGCCGGAGGGGAGTAAAATCCTTCGCCTTTTCGCCTACGGAATATGTCAACACAAAGGCATGGTAACCCGCCGCGAAATATTCTTTCGCAACCGGCGCCCCTTCCCTCTCCGAAACCATTTCGTACCCGCCCCCGGGACAAATCAGGACGGCAGGCCGCCCCACTCTGGGCTTTCCCTCATTTTTCATCTCCGTGTGCAAATAAGCCGCTACGCTGCAGTCCTGTGCGCCCTCCGGCACAAATTCAAAATACCGCATTTTCCATACCCCTTACCGTAGGGACAATGCCCCTGCACTTCTTTATCTTTTCTGGCTCAGGCGGAACGCCTTGACCAGCTTCTCCAGCAGTCCTGCCTGCGCGCTCAACTCTTCGCTGGTGGCGGCGCTCTCCTCTGCAGTGGCTGAATTGGTCTGTACCACGCTGGAAATCTGTCCCAGCTGCTCCTGCACCTGGGAAACGGAGTCCGCCTGTGTGCGGGAAGCGTCCGCAATTTTGCCGATGGTTTCCACGATCTCATTGGCGCCGACGACTACATTTTCCAGACGCGCCGCCGTATCGTTGGCAATCTCTGTTCCCCGCTGTACAGCCGTAATGGAATTCTCAATCAATGCGGTAGTGGACTGGGAAGCCTCCGAACTTTTGCTGGCCAAATTGCGGACCTCATCCGCAACCACTGCAAATCCCTTTCCGGCAGCCCCTGCGCGGGCCGCTTCCACGGCGGCGTTCAAAGCGAGGATATTGGTCTGGAAGGCAATATCCTCTATGGTCTTGATGATCTTGCCGATCTCGCTGGAACTTGCATTGATTTCCTGCATCGCCCCGATCATTTCCTGCATCTTCTCGTTACTCTCCAGAATCTGCCCGCCCACGTTGGTTGCCTTTTGGTTCACCATCTGTGCGCTGTCCGCCGACTGGTCTACCTGATCGGAGATTTCTTTCATCGTCGCCTCAAGCTGCTGCACGGAAGCCGCCTGCTGTACGGCCCCCTGACTCAGCGCCTGTGCGCCGTTGGCCATCTGCTCGGAACCGTTGGCCACCTGCTCGGTACTCTGCATAATCTGCGCCATCGTGGTGTTTAGCCTCTCGAGAATGCCGTCCAGGGACCTGCGGATGGAGGCGAAATCCCCCACATATTCCTGCTTCGCATACAGCGTCAGGTTTCCCTCCGAGATTGCCGTCAAAATAGCCGAAATCTCTCCTATATATCCTTTTAAACGGTCAATCATGCTTTCAAAGCACCTTGCAAGGATTCCAATCTCATCATCCGAAGCCACCGCCAGCGAAAGATCCACTTCCCCTGCACGCTCCAACTCTCCCTGTTCCATGATCCGGGCCATTTCCGTCAGCCGGGAAAGGGGAGCCGAAACCCATTTCTTGATCAGCTTGCCCAGCAGGGCAATGCTAACTGCAATCAAAAGCGCACTCAGCACGCATGCAATCACAATCACGATATTTGTCTGCATGGAAGAACGGGCAAGGGAAGCGCCCGCAAAAAGCAGGCCGTCAATTTTACCGTTGGCATCCATGGTGGGCACATACGAGCATATGTATTCCGATCCCAAAATTTTCGCTTTCCCGATATAACTCTTCCCCTGGTTTAATACAGTGGAAACCACTTTGTCGGACAGCTGCATTCCCATCACCCGGTTCCCGTTCTGTGTGACCGTTGTGCTGACCTCCTGCGTCCCTTTATAAACCGCAAGTTCACAATCCAGCTGCACTTTGAGGCTGTCCAGCACCGGCGTCATATCTTCCGGACCATTATAATTGTCCAGTACGTAGGCCAGCATATTGGTTCCCACAACGCACTTTGTCTGCATGACGCGTAAAATCAGGCTCTGGAACATATACACGCATATGAGCAAAACCAAAATGATCCCCACACCCAGCATGTAAGCCACCAAATTCCCCACCTTACGTCCGATACGCTTGTTTTTTTTGTTTCCTGCCTGTTCCTGATAATTGTTTTCTTTCATTTTTACTCCATTTCTGCCCTGTCACACCACATTTTACATCCGTTCTTCCAGTAAGGGCGCATCCTCGGTGAAAACTTCTTTTCCCAGTTCATTAATTTGTGTTTTCCCTGCCCCGCCATATCGGTGTGGCTGGGCAGGAAATCTTATGGCTGCCCGGATCTTGGTTTGCAGCAAATACCCGCCGGACTGCGCAGCCTCCTGCAAAGCCCCCGCCGGGACAACAAACTAAAAACGGAGGCCATCCTGTCATCCGGCAAAAGAGCAATCTCCTCATCCGCACCCCCCTCTTAAAAAACGGATCGTGGCAATTTACGGCCTTGTCCTGCGACCACAAATCCGCGCAGAATTCTTCGTAATGCATCTTCTGCTCCCTTTTATCCGCCGAAAATAAATTGTCCGTCTCCCCGTTACCGAAAAAGCAAGACAAATCCTATTGTCAGTATATACGAAACCCCCTACGTTTTCAACCTAATTTTATGAATTCAACAATTACACCAATTTTACAAGCAGGACGGCCCTCCTCCAAAAAGGCCGGTTTGCCCGTCCGATGTCTGTGTGCCTGTGCATGCAAGCATGCCCATTCACACAGCCGTCGTCCGGGGCTTTCATAGTGTACTATTCCATCCGAAGCCGTTCCACAACGCTTTGTTTTTCCAGATTCTTAAAACTAAAAAACGGAACGAGAACCGCAAAAGCCAGCAGGATGGGCGTACAGATTTCCAGCGGCAGCAGCGTAAAATGAAATGTGGTAAAGCCTCCCTCTGTCATGGCCCGGACGCCTACCCCCACCGCCAAAAAGCTAATCAGGTAGGATACGGCCAGCGTAATGGCCGCATAACCCAGCCCTTCATATACCAACAGTCTGCAAAGCTGCTTTTTGGTCATGCCCACGCTCTGCATCATGGCAAATTCCCGTCTGCAAGACACAATGGCCGTCACCATGGAATTGATGAAATTGAGCACCCCCACCAGGGCAATGACCATACTGACCGCATTTCCCATGACCGCTGTGGACCGCCTTTCCGCCTCGTACTGCTCTGCCATGGTCTTGCGGGATTTTACCGGCAGACTGCCGTCCACGTTTCCCGTATATTCCTCCAGCCAGTCCTGCATCTGGGAAACATACCCATCCTCCACGTTGACAAACAGCTTTCGCAGGGTATTTTCCGGCCAAAGGCTGCAAAAGGTTTTTGCCGGAATGATAAAATGCATTTCCATGGCGCAGGCCGCGCCTTTTTCCGCTGCCCCGCCGTCCAGCGGCGTCAGGGGGGAAACGACGGCCATCACGGTATACTCCCTTCCCTCCAGTTCTATGACGCTTCCCACCGCAGGAGCCGGAAGAATATCATAGCGTCCCGGCTCCGTCGCCGGACCCACTGCCAGCACATAGTTGCCACCGGCGAAGGCTTCCGCGTCAAAGCTGCCCTCCAGCAGGTATTTTTCCTGCGCAGCCGCTTCCAGCGCGATACCGTCCATTCCATAAACCACCGCGCTCATTTCCCTTTTGTCCACCGCATTCCGAAAGGCTATGGGTCCCTCCGGCTCATAGGAACCCCAATCGTCCAGTCTCTCCTGTGTATAAAAATGTTTCATGTTCCCTACCGTCTGCCCATCCATCTGCCAGACAAATTGATGCGAGTATTCATGTCCAACCGCCTCTACCCCTGCAAAGGATTCCAACCGCTCCACCAAATCGCTTCCCAGCGTCTTTCC
>CARDPF010000008.1 GCA_948960675.1 uncultured Eisenbergiella sp. | reverse complement strand
CGCCCAGCGCCCCGCAACCGCCGCCGGTATTCACAATCCATATTATACTCCTTTCCTTTCCATCAAACAAGCGTCTTGTTTTCCCGTCCATGGACGCCGGGAGGGGAGGAGTGGAATTGAACGCTTGCACTTGCCTTTTTTCCTGACATAGAGTAGCATAAAAACAGCTTTAGCAGTTTGGACGGAAGGAGCAACCATGGTTACTGTACTATTGTTTATTATCTATATTGCCTTTATCGGCCTTGGCATCCCGGATTCCCTTTTCGGGACAGCATGGCCCGCCATCTACGCCGAATTTGGGCTTCCCATTTCCTACGCCAGCTTTGTGACCGTGATCATTTCCTGCGGAACCGTAGCTTCCAGCATGGCCAGCGCGCGCGTCATCCGGCACTTTGGAACCGGAAAAATCTCGTTTCTCAGCACGGCCATGACGGCTGCGGCGCTTTGGGGTTTTTCCTGTTCCCAAAACCTGTTTTGGATGTGTCTGTTTGCCGTCCCGCTGGGACTTGGGGCCGGAGCCATTGATACGGCCCTCAACAACTATGTGGCCATACACTACTCGGCCGCGCACATGAGTTTTCTTCACTGCTTTTACGGCATCGGTGTATCCGTCAGCCCCTACATCCTCTCCCTTGTCATCAGCGGACGCCATGGATGGCAGGACGGATACCGGATCGCCTGCCTTTTCCAGCTTTGCATTGCCCTGCTTTTGCTTTTCACCCTCCCCCTATGGAAGCTGGCGCATGCGGGCCCAACAAAAAAAGACGCCCCGATATCGCATCCTCTCACGTTCAAACAGATCGCGAAACTTCCGGGCATCCGGCTGATGTGGTGTCTGTTTTTGACCTCCTGTGCCATCGAATACACCTGCGGCGGCTGGGGCGCCACCTTTCTGGTAGAGTCCCGGCAAATGCCACCCCAGCATGCCGCCCGGATGGTAATGTATTATTACGCAGGCATGGCATTGGGACGGTTTTTGTCCGGTCTGCTGGCCACCCGGATGGACAGCTTTAGGATCATTCAGATCGCACAAAGCGTACTGGGCATTGCCATCCTGTTTCTCCTGCTCCCGCTTCCGGCCGTCTTTGCCGCTATTGCCCTCTTTTTAACAGGTCTTGGCAACGGCCCCCTGTTTCCCAATTTTAACTACCTGACGCCGCATAATTTCGGAAAAGAGGCCTCCCCTGCGGTCATGGGAACGCAGATGGCGGCCTCCTACATCGGCATTATGCTCGCCCCTGCCGCCTGCGGCATACTGGGCCAGCGCTGCGGTATGGGCGTTTTTCCTTTTTATGTCCTTGCCTATTATGCGGTCATGATTCTGACCTCCCACAAAGCAAAAAAACTTTTCTCCCGTCATTAAAATGCGGCCAAAACTGTTACAGCCGCACCCCCATGGAGCGCAAAATATCCTGCACGGGCTTAACGTCGATTTGGGCAGGCGTCTTTTTCTGGCGTATGGCCTCTGCGGCCGCGATTCCCGCCGCCTGTCCCATCCCCATGTTTTCCCCCATTCCCCTGCCGGAGGCAAACCCTAAATGGGTCGCGCCCGCACACCTTCCCGCCGTCAGCAGATTATCCACTCCCACCGGAACCAGACAGCGGTAAGGATAGGCATGACCGGATACCATCTGCGCGGCGTAATAACCGACCGCGTCGATAAACCCATATCTGCGGGATACGATATCCGGAAACTCCGGTGCGTTTAGCGCATCCTCATGGGTGATCCGGTATTGTGCTTCGATGCGCCGCGTATCCCGGACCGCGACGCGGTATCCCGCCCGCATCAGGCAGCAGTCCTCCATGCCCGGCATCCGCATTTTGCGGGCGAAGGTACAAAAATCCAGCGCCGCCTGAATACCCAGCCGTTCGGCCAGCGTCATGTCCGCTTCCTGCGTCATATCCACATTCCCCCAGTCGTCCACACCGCCGTTATTGACGTTTACGGTGTCCGGCAGGGAAGTTTCGTCAAAATCATACCACTTGCAGGTGATGTATCCTTCCGCCCTGGCACAGGAGACCATCTCGTCAAAGCGCGCCCTCTCCCCCGTAAAAAACCGGAAAAACTTCTGTATGTCCACGTTCGTGACCGTCCACAAAAGCGCGGGCGGCAGCATCCTTCCGTCCGACTCCCGTCCTTTATACATTCTCACGCCCGCCTGCATGGAAACATCCCCGTCGCCGGTGCAGTCTATGATCATTTTTCCGTTAAAGGATTCCTCCCCGTCCTTCGTCACCACCTTCACGCCTGTCAGGCAGTTTTCCTTCTTGATGACTCCCGTCACCGGACTGTACAGCCGGTACTTGCATCCGCTCTGCTCCAGCAACCGGAAACACGCCATTTTGAGGTATTCCGGGTGGATGCTCAAACCGCCCCGCATATCGGTGGCAGGATGGCGGCGCTCGGAATATGCATGCGCCCCGTAGCTGCGGACCGCATCCACAAAAAGATCATGCACGCCGCCCCTCTTTCCGCCCTCCGGCGTCACCCCCCAGAGGGTGATACGGTTGACCGGCATCCACATCGCAGAGGCCGCCACTCCCCCCAAGGTGCTTTGGGCCTCCAGCAACAGCGTTTTCGCCCCCTGCAGGGCCGCCGCTACTGCTGCGCCGATACCCGCCGGGCCGCCTCCCGCTACAATGACATCAAAATCCTCCCCCTTTTGGGCGATAAATTTTCCCGCGTGTTCGATTCCGTTTCCGGATGCCGTACCCATTCCCCCACAACTTACCACATCATATTCTTCCGCCATGACCATCCTCTTTTCCGCGCCATATCCTGCGCCCAAGCTTATCAGCCCTTTACCGCGCCGCCCGTCATTCCGCCCACAAAGTATTTCTGGAACGCGAAGAACAGCGCCACGATCGGTATTGTCGTCACGGAGCACGCCGCCATCAAAAGCCCGTACTCCGTGGAGGACTCGGAAGCAAATTCCTGCAGCCCCGTGGCAAAAGTACGCGTCGCCTGGTCCGTCAGCACACCCGCAAACAAAATATTATTCCACGCCAGCAAAAAAACATATAATCCCGTGGCAACCATCCCCGGCACTACCAACGGCAGCACCACCTTTACCATCGCCTTTGTCCGGGAACACCCGTCGATCATCGCCGCCTGCTCCAATTCGTCCGGAATGCTGTCAAAATAGCTTTTCAGCATCCAGATGGAATAGGGAATGCCAAAGGTGGCAAACGCGATTACAAGCCCGTGCAGGGTTTTTGTCATGGGAATCCCCGTAAGCTTTGTAAAATTCACATACATCAGGTAAATGGGCAAAAGCATGGTAATGCCCGGGAACAGCTGGGTTGCCAAAATGGAAACCGAAAACGTCTTTTTTCCCCGGAACCTAAACCGGCTAAGCGCATAGGAGGCGGGCACGGACATCAGCAGGGAAAACACCACCGTAGCCGCACAGACGATGAGACTGTTTTTGATGTATTTTAAAAGCGGGACGACCTCCCACATTCTTTTGTAATTTGTCAGGATCGGATTTTTAGGCCAAATGGGCGTATCGCTTCCCATAATCGCAAACTTACTCGAAAATGACATCGACACCATCACGAAAAAGGGAAAAAGCGCAAAAGTCAGGTACGCCAAAAGGGCCAGAGCAAAGCCGGTTTTTGCCGCTATCTTTAAAATTTTTGTCCGTTTCATGCTTTGCCCCCTATTCCTTTTCCTCCTGCATTGCGAGCCGCATATAGAGGACCGCAAGCAACAGCATAATGACCAAAACCACGCACGACATTGCGGCGCCCTGTCCGAATTCCCAGGTCTGGAAAGACGTCTGATAGACAAGGATGGATATCAGATTCGCTTTTCCGGGCGGCGCCGACCTTCCGTACATCACGTAAGGCAGCGTAAATTCCCCCGCCCCCTTGATGAACGAAAGCAATACGATCATAACCGAAACATTTTTAATACCAGGAACCGTAATATACCAGAACCGCTGGAACACATTGCCGCCGTCTATTTTACACGCCTCATACAATTCCTCCGATATCGTCTGCAGCGCCGCCAATATCGAAATCATGACAAAGGGCAGGTTAGACCACAAATGGGCGATCACCAGACTCATGAGCGCCTTATCCTCCAACAGCCAAAATATATTTTCTTTTATCAGCCCGGCATGGCGCAGCAGCTTGTTGATCACGCCGTAATCGCTCAAAAACATCAGGCGCCAGATAAACGCGGCAACCACCCCCGGCACAATCCATGGTACGATAAGGGCCGCCCGTACAAACGCCCTTCCCCTAAAGTCCTGGTTTAATAAAAGCGCCAGCCCCAGCCCGAACAAAAATGTAACCACCGTGGCCAAAAATGTATATTCCAGCGTTCCCAGCAAAGAAATCATGAACTGGTTGCCGGTCACGGTCCCCTTTTTAAATATCCCGATAAAGTTACGCAGTCCGACAAATTTGGTACTCCCAATGTTTGTAATGTTTTGTACCCCAAGATTGGTAAACCCCATGAAAATGGAAACAAATCCGGGTAAAAACTGAATGATGGACATGCTCACCAGCGCAGGCAGGATCCATACCCCTACCTTCTGTTTCTTTTTTTTCACCAGGCGCCCCCTTTCTGCAATCAGCGGCCGGAAGGATATTTCCTCCCGGCCACCGTTTTCATACGGATCGTTTTTATCAATTCTCCGCAAGTACGTTATCCACTTCCGTGGCCAGCGCATCCAACTGCTGTTTCACATATGCCTCATCCACTTCCCCGGTTACCGCCTGTGTGAAAATTCCGTTCAAATACTTAGTCGATGTGGAAAGCACGGTCGAAATCGCCTGATACTGGGGAATATATGCCTTGCTTTCTTTTGCCACATAGAAGAACGTATCCTTTGCAGGGTTGTCCGCATAGGCGGGATCGTTTTCCAAATCCGTCCGGAAAGGAATCCAGCCAAGGATCGCCGTGGATTTCACGATTTCCTCGGGGCTTGCCAAAATTTTAAGCACCTCCGCCGATGCCTCGGGGTTTTTGGTATAACTCATGATGCCGAACGCGCTCATGGTCACGGTTCCGTTGGCCAGTCCCGCTTTGCCCACCGGCATTGCAACGGTTCCCCAGTTTCCTTCCATGTTCGCCACCAAATCCTGCCACCAGCTGGCGCTGCCGTAAGCCATCGCCACTTCCCCGTTGATAAAGGTGGGAAGGATATCGTCCACCGTGCTCTCCGCAAAGGAGGAAGGGATATACCCGTTTTTATACATGTCCACAATGCGCATCACCGCATCCACGCCCTCCTGCTCGTTAAAGCGGGCTTTTGTCATGTCGTCGCTCAGCACGGCGCCGCCGTCGGTGACAAGCTGGGACCAAAAATAATAGGTGGTGTCATTCGCGCTTCCCATCAGGGCAAGGGCAGGTTTTCCCATATGCTCCGTGAGCGCCTTGGCATTCTGTTCAAATTCCTCAAAGGTCCAGTCGTTGGTCGGATATTCCAGCCCTGCGGCGTCAAAAATGTCCTTATTAAAGTACATCTCACGTCCGCCACCGCCCCAGGGAATCGCCATCATTTTACCGTCCCAGGAACAGTAATATTTTCCCACGTCGCAGTACACATCCATTCCGCCAAGCCCGTCCATATAAGGAGTCAGGTCAAGCAGGCCGCCCGCTGCCGCTATAACCGGAGGCACGCTGGAGCCCATCTGTATGATATCGGGGCCTTCCTGGCTGGCAATGGAGGTCAGGTGCTTGTTTAAGTAATCGCCCCAGGAAACCATCTCCACCTTTAACTCAATTCCGGTCTCCTCCATCACCCTCGCCTGTAAATCCGCAAGCCAGGCGTCGAATTTTTCCCGGACGGATTCCGACGGCGTATTTAAGTTCATGAGCACCGTGGTTCCCGCGTAAGGCTTATCCGCCGTCTCCTCCTGCCCCCCAGGCTCCTGCGCGTCCTGCTTTGGCGCTTCGCTTTCCGCAGACTGCCCCGGCGCCGGATCCTGTTTGGTCTGTCCTGCATTGCCGCAGCCGGATAGCGCTGCCGCTGTCAATGCCATGGCCAGTAAGCTGCTAAGTAACTTCTTTTTCATTCTCTGCTCCCTTCCGTCTGTCGTTCCAGACTTCCCAATGTATATCGCTTTTTCTATACTTAATTGCCGCCGGCTTTCCCTCTCTCCTTTTTACCGGACCGCAACTTAAGCCCCGTCTGTTAACCTTCCATGCAGTACCCCTGTTTGGGAACCTCTCCTGCATCCCGCAAAACCGCATATGTCTTTTCCAGATAATCCAGGGGAATACATTCCCCACAATGGCGCATCGGGCTTCCATGCTCCCCCCACGCTTCCCCATAGGCCAAAATGTGGTCAATACATTTGTTGGCGTTGGCAAACACGTTTCCGCCCTCCAAGCTTTCTGTGGCGGCAAAGACCTTCCCTATGATATCTGCCACAACAGCGGAATTTTGGGCCGCCTCTTCCCGCCCTCCCTTCCGCAATGCCTCCAGCGTCGCCAAAAGCCTGTTTCCGAAGGTATTCGCACTGCTCAGCAAAAATCCGTCGTAGCATCCGCCGCTTAAGGCGGACCACTTTTCATAATCCCCTTCCGCTCCCCTGACAAAAAATACGCCGCCGAAAGACAAGCCGGAGCAAACCACCGCATCCTGACCGCTGGTATCCTTGAACATATAAAAATTCGGATAGCCCTGCGCCAGCCCCTGCACGGTCAAAGGTTCCATTTCATTGCACGTAATCTGGGGCAGCTGGTACAAAACCGTGGGATATCCCAGCCTGAGCATCCCCTCCAATTCCTGCCCGATCTCCTGCTGGGAAAGACCGGCCCCCTTTGGTGGGCAAACCGTAAAGCCGCACACATGCATCTGCGCCATCGCCTCTGTAGCGTCCTTTTTTCCGGTGGTTTCCTGCATCCATGCCACCCATTTCCCCATTTCCCGGGCAGCCGCCCCTTTATTTGGTTCCAGCACACCGATCAGCATCCGAAATCCCAATTGCCGTGCTTCCCCGGCATAAAAAAGCAACATTTCCTTTTTTTCCGTGTCCGAAAGTTCCCAGCCGTCCCCGGTGGAACCGAATAGCAAAAATGTGCGGACTGTCCTGCACAGAAAGCGCAAATGCTTTCGGGTTCTTTGGGGATCCAGTCTGCCGTCTGCCCCATACTGTGTAATCGGCGGACACCAAAGGCGCGGTATCCCTTCCGGAAACAGGGCTGCAACCAACTGTCTTCTTTTCTCCTCTACCATTCCTGCCATAACGCCTCCCTACCGATCCATCCGGTACAATTTAATGTAGGTCTCGTCCACATCCGTCCCCATCCCGGGCGTATCCGGAATGGGAATACAGCCGTTCTCCATTTTCAGGGGCGTGACAAACATTTCATTTTCCTTCTCAAGGCTCCCGCTTTCCATATAAATCGCATTTTCAATGGCGCAAAGCACATTGACATTGCCCGGTCCGCCGCCGTGGCTGGCCAGTTTACAGCCCGCCGCTTCAGAGATGGCTGCGATATCCATCCACTCCGTCACACCCCCGGCACGCCGGTTATCGGGTTGTACGATATTTACGCCCCCGGAACGGATCACATCATAAAACTGATGTCTGGTGTAATAGTTTTCCCCAACCGCGATGGGAATCCGCAGTTTATCCCGCAGGCGCACATGGGAATCCCGCATATAGGGCTGGAGCGGCTCCTCGAACCAGTAAACACCCAATTCCTCATATGCATGCCCCCGCCGCAGTGCTTCCGCCTCATCAAAGATGCAGTTTGCATCCACCATAACCCGAAACTCTTCCCCCAGCGCTTTGTGAATCGCCAAAATCCGCTCCCGGTCCTTTTCAAGGCTGTCCCGCCCTACCTTCAGTTTGACAGCGCCAAACCCTTCCGACGCAGCGTCCTCACACTGTTTGATAAACTCTTTCATGCCGCCGCCATAGTACCAGCCGACCATGGCGTACGCGGGAATGGCTTTGCGCCTTGCGCCCAAAACCATGGCCGTGGGCAGTCCTGCAGCCTTGCCGATAATGTCCCACAGTGCATTATCAATTGCCGCAATGGCGAAATTTGCCACCCCTACCGTCCCGTAATATTCCGTCGCCACATACATATCGTTCCTGATTTTGCGGACCATATGCGGATCCTGTCCCCGAATGACGCCGGACAGTTCCCGGTCGATGATCAGCTTCACGGTTTCCATGCCGGAATGGATTCTCCCGAAATAGGTCAGGGCAGTACCTGTCACGCCCTCATCCGTGTGGACTCTCGTCAATAAATGTCCTCCCACGTCATAAGTGTGCAGGGAATCCGAAACCGGATATTCCACAGGCTTTTTTAAAACGATCGTTTCCACTCCTGTAATTTTCATTCCCATTAACCTTCCTGCCCGCTTTTACGGGCGCAAATGTACAGTCCAAAAATTTTCGTATACGGCTTTTGGGCCTCGTTGCCTCACAAAATTTTATTGATCTGGTTTCCCTTCATCCACTCCCTCAAATTGCGGAAAACAATCTCGGCACGCAGCACCATGGACTCCTTGGAGGCGAACGCAATGTGCGGCGTAACCAGACAGTTTTTCGCCCGCAGCAGGGGATGTTTTGTATCAAGCGGCGGCTCCGTTTCAAAAACGTCCACTCCCGCCCCCGAAAGCCTTCCTTCATTGAGCGCATCTGCCAGGGCAGCGGAATCCACTATCGGCCCACGTGCTGCATTGATCAGATAAGCCCCCTGTTTCATCAGCGACAGTCTTTCCGCATTGATCAGTCCTTTTGTTCCCTCCGTCAAAGGGCAATGCAATGTGACGATATCGGCGTTTTTCAACACTTCTTCCAAAGTCAGATATGTAATATATGGAATGTCCGTTTTTACCGTATCATATGCGATGATCTCGCATCCAAAATAATGAAATAATTCGGCGACCCTTTTGCCGATGGCGCCCGTACCGACAATGCCTACCTTTTTCCCCATCAGTTCGCAGCCCACAAGCCCTTCTTTGGTCTCCCCTGCGCGGCACCGCGCTTCCACCTGCCTGACATTGCGCAGCAGGGAAAGGGTCATTGCGATCACCAGTTCCGCCACCGATTCATTGGAATATCCGGAGGCATTGCTCACCGCTATCTGTCTGGCCTGCGCACTCCTCAAATCAATATGGTCAACCCCGGTAAAAGCCACGTCAATGAATTTTAAGTTTGTACAGGCATTGACCACTTCCCCGGAAAGCGGCATATTGGCCAGCATAATGACATCCGCATCCTTCGCCCTCTCGATCTGTACTTTGGGATCCATATCCTTTTCATAAGCGGCAAAGGTGTGCCCCTCGTCCAGCAACGGCTGCACATAGCCTTGCAGCACTTCATCGCCCACCGCCAGCGATTCCAGCAAAACAATCTTCATATTTTCCTCCTTCTTAATTTCATTATTTGAAATTTGATTTTATTTTTCAAAACTTGAATATATACTACCATATGTGAAATTATAAATCAATAGTTAATTTCAACCAATTTCTATAAATTATGACAATTTTACACAAACTACTGGATTATTTATTTTATTTATGCTACTATGATTTCAATATTTAAAATCGAAAGAAAAGAAAGGCAGCCGCCATTTGACAAATGTCCCACCACACTATAACCGGCGCGCCCGCCGAAAAGGAGAAGCTACATCATGAATCACGAAAACGAATCTAAGACCGCCAAAAACCAGTCCGCCGAAAAGGTACTGCACATTCTGGAGTACCTTGCGGGGCAGGGCGAGCCCCTGCGGCTGATGGACATCGCCCAGGCAATGGGTATGAACAACAGCACCACCCTGCGCTTTTTAACGACCCTTGCCGCCACCGGCTACGTGGCGCAGGAGGTGGATACTTCCAAATATTATCTCACCTACAAAATTGTAGCCCTCGGCCACAAGGTGAACGAAGGGAAACAGCTTCCCCATATTGTATCCCCCTACTTAAAGAAAATATCCGAAACCCTGCGCGAATCCGTCTGTCTGGCAGTGGAACAAAATGCGCAGGTAGTCTATGTGGATGTCAAGGAGGGGCCGTCCCAGATCGTCAAAGCCATGCAGCGCATCGGCAACATCGCGCCGTTGCATTGTACCGGCATCGGCAAGCTGCTTTTGCTCAACTATTCCGAAACGCAGCTGGATGACCTGATCCGGGAACGGGGTCTGCAAAAATTTACCCCCTACACCCTGACCACCAAGGAAGCCCTGCTTTATGAATTAAATGAAGTCCGGCAGAAAGGATTTGCCGTAGATAATGAAGAATGTGAGATCGGGGCGCGCTGTATCGCCTTCCCCGTCTATGATTATACCCAAAAAGTGATTGCCGGTATCAGCGTTACCGGCCCCGCCATCCGCATTACGGATGCCTTTGCCGCCAAATGGGAACCCTACATGCGGCAGATGACACAGCAGATCTCTACGCAGCTGGGCTGGGGGATCCAATAGGAGGACGGCGAACGTCATGGAAGCGCAGGCTCTGGGCGGGCATGCCGGTAGGCGCAACGGCGGGAATGCGGCAGCAGGACAGCAGCCTTACCGGACAGGCTGTTTCTTGCGCACGTCTACATGCAAAACGCCGTTTCCTTTGCGGCCATAAAACGCCTGTGTTAAACAGTCCGCGTTTTATGGCCGCAATGAAAACGGCGTTTGGGGAACTTTTTCCCCTCACAAAAGCCCTTGTATAACCAAAATGAGAATCAATACAGGCAATATGAAAACCACATAAGGGCGGATCCACTTGGGAATTTTGAGTCCATCTCCCGTATTGGCTTCTTTTAAGTAATTGTCAAAACCCCAGCCAAACCGTGTTACGCAAAACAAAAGATAGCAGAGGGAACCGATGGGCAGCAGCAGGTTGCTGACCAGAAAATCCTCCAAATCCAAAACTGTACTGCCCTCCCCCAGGGGCTGGAAGGCAGACCAGATATTATATCCAAATACACAGGGCAGCGACAGCACAAGAAGTACCGCCAGATTCACCCTGCACGCCTTTTTCCGGTTCCAGTGGAACAGATCCATACAGCAGGAAATGATATTTTCAAACACGGCCAGAATCGTTGAAAAGGCTGCAAAGGTCATAAAGACAAAAAATAAAGTGCCCCATATCCTGCCCCCTGCCATACTGTTAAAAACGTTGGGCAGCGTAATAAAAATCAGCGTCGGCCCGCTGTCCGGATTAATGCCGAAAGCAAAACAGGCCGGAAAAATGATCAGCCCGGAGACAAAAGCCACAACCGTGTCCAAAACGGCAATGTGCACCGATTCCCCCAAAAGCGTCCTCTTTTTGTCAATATAGCTGCCGAATATGGCCATGGCACCGATTCCCAGACTCAAGGTAAAAAACGCCTGATTCATGGCCGCCGTCACGGTCTGTCCGATCCCGGCTTTCTGCACCCTTTCCAGATCCGGGAGCAGGTAAAATTTCAAGCCCTCCGTTCCGCCTTCCAGCATAATGCTATGTACTGCCAAAATCACGATAATCACAAGAAGCAGCCCCATCATCACCTTGGTAATCCGCTCCACCCCCTTTTGCAGTCCTGCGGAGCATACCAAAATCCCGGCAACCACAATAACCGCCATGGCGCATGCCATGACCAGCGGGCTGGCCAGCATATCCCCAAACATTCCGGCAACCTGCTCGGTATTTTTTCCCGCAAATTTACCCGTGAGCATCTGGTAAAAATAATACAGCATCCAACCTGCCACCGTGGTGTAAAACATCATCAAAAGATAATTGCCCGCCATTCCCAGGTATCCGTGTAAGTGCCATTTCTGGCCCGGCTTTTCCAATTCCGTATAACTTTTGATAATGCTTTTCCTGCTGGCCCGCCCCACCGCAAATTCCATCGTCATGACGGGAATGCCCATGACCACCAAAAACAGCAGATAAAACAGCACAAAAATTCCGCCGCCGTACATGCCTGCGATATAAGGAAACCTCCACACGTTACCGATGCCGATCGCACACCCTGCGGACAACAAAATAAATCCCATCCGTGACCCTAACTTCTCCCTCTCCACCTTTGCTTTCCTCTTCCTTTCCCATATTGGCAACCCGTATTCCCATCGCAACCTGCCAAAGCGGCAGGCCTTGTTTTGCTTTATTATACCAAAAAGACTCCAAATTACAAGCCTGTGATTTCCCGTCCATATTAACAGGCAAAAAAACCTGCGGCAGGGGTGTCCGGCCTGCAAAAAGCTGCACTGTTACCCCTACAGCTTTCCGCACAGGTATGCGTATGCATGCAGGATCGTCGTCTGCTGCTTTCCGGTTATGAAATAAAAATCCATCTGCGTCCCGTTCTCCATGCAAAAGTAAGAGCCATAGGCCGAAAGGTCACAGGATATCACCGGCCCGTCCACAGCCAGCAAAATGCCATACCCCTTATCCGACAAAACAAAAGGCAGTTCCCCCGTCCGGCTGTCGGAAATATACCGCGCAGTACCCCTAAGCTTCATTCCCTTTGCGTCTTTTCCCCCAAGTGCATACAACACTTCATCCTTCTGCCAATCCCAAAAATTCCACATCCGGCTCCTTTTGCCCGGTATACCTTCGATCTGCCTGGGTTCCCTGCCGCGTTCTGCCAGCAAAAGCTTTTTATCCCTTGTCAGATAACGAACCGCCCCGGTAGCCTTGTCCACCCGCAGACAAAGTTCATCCGTCAAAAGTTCCACAGCGCCGCCCGCGTCTTTATACATCCACATTTTGTCGGTTCGCCGCACCGCAATGTCTTGGTGTGCGCCTCCCCCAATCTCCTGCCCCCGGGCAAAGGTCACGCGGACGATGGCGCTTCCCACCGGGCAAAGACGCAAAACCCCATAACGGCTTTGCAGATAAAGGCCGTCCTCCTGTCTGCTTACCCATTTTACGGCGAGATCAATTTTGGCATGTCCGGCAACGCGCAGTTTTTCCGTAGCGGGCATATCGCCGAAAAGGATGCCCACCGGTGCAGTCCTCCCCTTTTGTCCCCATCCGTTTTCCTTTCCGTCCTGTGCTATGCCCTGTATCCCGTTTGCATTTGTGGGTATCGTGCACTTTTGGGCCGGCCTTATGTCCAAATCCCTTTCTTCCCGCTCCCCTTTCCGGGATTTTTGCGCTTTGTCCCCCGCAGGTTTGGAGGCTGCTGCGGCATTGCGCACGATGGAAATTCTTTTACGGGGCAGTACCTGACGATCTGTTTTTGCCGGCAAAACGGTTTCTGCGCTTCCGTTGCCTTGGGGCTTGGGCACACGTTCCCCGTGCGGCTCCCCCTCCTTTTCCTGTGGCAGCGGATCTGCCACCAGTCCCGTCAGATGGCCCGTATGGAGAATGCACAATTCGTGGAGGGCGCGGGTCGCCGCCACATACAAAAGTTTTGCATGCCCGTCGTCCACCGGATATTCTTCCCTGTCAGGATCCAAAATCAACACCGCGTCAAACTCCAGCCCTTTGGTATATTCCACCGGAAGCACCATCACGCCGCTGCCAAAAACCGCCGTCTCCAGATTGCTCTCCCGGACCCCAATATACCTTCCCAGTTCCCCTGCCGCCCGCGATGCCCCTTCCCGGTCGCGGCAGACCACCGCTATGGTATCCAGGCCTTTTTCCTGCCACCCCTTGCAAACCGCCGCCGCTGCCCGGATCAACTCTATGCGGTTTTTCTTTTCCCCCACGTAGACATCTTCCCCATGCCGGATAATCGGCTCCACCGGATAAGAAGAAAAACGTCCATGATGCAAAATGTTTGTGGCAAACTCGGAAATTTCAACCGTATTGCGGTAGCTTTTTTTCAGGACGCCAAAGCTATCCATCTCGTCGGACAGCATCAATGCTTTGAGTTGTTCCCAATCATTTAAGCCATAGCCGAAATGTATATTCTGGGAAACGTCGCCCATCACCGTATAGGTGCAATCCTTGATACAGTACTTTAGCACGCTGTATGCCATCATGCCGAAATCCTGCGCTTCATCTATAACCACATGGTGCGCCTCGCTGATCACCTCCGTCTCCTTGACCCGTTTATACAAGAAAGCCAGCGCCGCCAAATCATACACGTCAAATTGGTTTTCCATGGCGTCTGCATCCAGCCCCCTGGCCCGCTGCCCCTCCAAAAATTCCCTGTACAGCTTAAAAATGGACTTTTTCCATGTTCTCGCGCCATACCGGCCCCGGTAAGCCCGCAATATTGCTTTCTTTTCGCTGGCCGTATACTTCACCCCCTTTCCCAAAAATTCATCCTTCAATTTGGTAATCAGGCGCTCGTTGAGCATGTCGATCTTACTCTGCACGGATACGGTAGGATTTTGTACAATATAGCGCTCCACCGCCTCCCGGGGCACAATTTCAATCAGATCCTGTGCAAGTACCTCCTTCCCCACCGTTTCGTCGAACACACCGGTTTTTCCGTCCCTGCACCCTTCCACAAACTGTCTGGGGTTTAAATACACCGACTCCCTCGGAATCGTCTCCCATTCCAGCTTTCTGCAAAACTCCTCCAAATCCCCGTACCATGCAAGCGTCCCCTTGACGCTCCCCCGCCTTTTCATCTTGTCTGCGCTTAAAATCCGGTATTTTTTATCATCCCAGTCCTCATACAAAAGCCGCACAAACAACTGCTCCATCGTCATCTGGCGGATGCCGTACACATCCAAATCCGGCAGCACGCCCGTGATGTAATCCAGCAGAATCCGGTTGCTTCCCACAATGTAAAAATCATCCGGCTTAAAACGTTCCTGGTAATTGTATAAAATAAAGGAAATACGGTGCATGGCCACGGTGGTTTTCCCCGAGCCCGCGACCCCCTGCACAATCACATTGTGATAAGGGGATTTGCGGATGATGTCATTTTGCTCCTTTTGAATGGTAGCGATAATTTCCCCCAATACCGCCTGCTTGTTTTTGGCCAGATACTTGGTCAGCAGATCGTCATTGGCAATCACTTCCGTGTCAAAATATTCCTGCAGCTTCCCGTCTTCTATCTCATAAGTCCGTTTCAGCTTCAAATCTATGGGAATCCGCTTGTTTCCCGGGGCAGGATAGCTGCATTTGCCAAGCCCGTTCTCATAATAAGCATTTGCCACCGGCGCCCGCCAGTCCACTACCATCCAGTGTGTGGTATCCTTTGCGATACCGCCCCTTCCGATATAAAGGGATTCCTCCTTACCGATTGATTCGTCATAAAACACGATTCTGCCGAAATAGGGCTTTTTCATGGCTTTTTCATTCCGCTCCAGCGCCCGTTTCATGTGATCGTGCAGGGTGATGGTATTCTCCAGCAGATTGATGACCTCCGGATTGTCATCGTGGAAATGCTCCAGCATTTCGTCGATATCCTCTTTCATCCGCGCCACTTCCCTGCCATAGTTTTCCACATTGTCGCGTACAACGGCAAGTGTTTTCCCCAGATACGCCTCTTCTGCCTCCCTCGAAATACCCCCGGTTTTACCCTCCTGTCCCTGACCCATCTAAACTCCCCCTTCCTCCAGTGCGGCGGTCTGCGCCGTAAATGCGCTAAACTGTAGTAACAGTTCAAACCTGTCTGAACTGTTACCACTATTTTACCGGAACCCGAAAAAAATACTAGACTTTTTTTTCGAAATGTGTTAAGCTATATAATAGAGTGTAGCCAAAAACCAGAGTCCTTTCCAAGAGGAGTCTGGTTTTTCGTTTTCCGCTTAAAAGATCTGCGCTGCCGCAGTTTCCTGAAAGACAAAAACGCCTTCCGGTTCCCCGAAGGCGTTTTTCATATAAGGAGATTCCATACAACTGTTTGCCCTGTCAGACAATCCCGGCCACTTCGTAGCCTGCGTCTGTCACGGCCGCTTTCAGCGCTTCCGGCGCCGCTGTTCCTTCCACTACCGCCTGTTTTTCTTCCAGACTGACCTGCACCCCTGTCACACCGTCCACCGCCGCAAGCGCTTTTTCCACTGCCTTGACGCAGTGCATACACATCATTCCCTCAATTTTTACCGTTTTCATAACCTGCCCTCCTTTTTCCGTGCAATCCATGGCACATGCCATCGTTTCGGTTTTCGCGGATTCCTCTTTCAGCGCCCCGCAGGACACTGCATCCGCCGTTTCGTGCGCCGGGACGTCTCCCGCCGCCTGTGTCGCCTCGTGCTTCCATTTAGGGGTAAAGAACCGCAGGCGCAGCGCGTTCCCCACCACCGACACGGAGGAAAAACTCATCGCCGCCGCACCGATCATGGGATTGAGCAAAATCCCCAGACTCTTATAGAATACACCCGCCGCCACCGGAATACCAATGGCATTGTAGAAAAAAGCCCAGAAAAGATTTTGCTTAATGTTTCGCATGACCGCCCGGCTTAGGGATACCGCCGAGCAGACATCCATCAAATCGCTTTTCATCAGAACGATATCCGCCGATTCGATCGCCACATCCGTTCCCGCGCCGATGGCAATCCCCACATCCGCCCGGGCAAGGGCAGGCGCATCGTTGATACCGTCTCCTACCATCGCCACTTTTTTCCCGGCCTTTTGCAATTGCTGTATCTTCTGCTCTTTATCCTGCGGAAGTACATCGGCGATCACCGTTTTGACGCCCACCTGCCTGCGGATTGCCTCCGCCGTCCGGGCATTGTCACCGGTCAGCATGACCACCTCCATGCCCATCCGGGTCATCTGCGCGATCGCTTCCCTGCTGGTGGGCTTCACCACATCCGCTGCCGCAATCACACCGAGAAGCACGTTTCCCTTTGCGAACAGCAGCGGTGTCTTTCCCGCATCCGCCAAAGTTTCCAGAACGTCCTCCATCCCTGTAACCTCAACGCCTGCCACTTCCATCAGCTTCCGGTTCCCCGCATAGCAGACCGTCCCCCCGATCCTGCCCAAAATCCCCTGTCCGGGAACCATCCTGTATTCCGAAACCCCCGCCGGCATAACGCCTTTTTGCCTTGCACTCTCCAAAATCGGCTCCGCAAACGGATGGCTGGACATTTTTTCCAGGGATGCCGCAACCTCCAGCAATTCCTCCTCAGATACCCCCTGTGCCAAAAGCACGTCCGTAACCGCAGGCTTCCCCTCCGTTACGGTTCCCGTCTTATCCAACACCACGGTGTCGATGCCATGGGTAATCTCCAGCGCCTCCGCCGACTTGATCAAAATCCCGTTGGCCGCACCCCGTCCGGTTCCCACCATGATGGCGGTAGGCGTCGCCAAGCCCAGCGCACAGGGACAGGAAATCACCAGCACGGAAATCGCCACCGCCAGCGCAAACTCAAAGCTGTATCCCAAAAGCAGCCAGACAACTGCCGCCAGTACCGCAATGGCAATGACCGTGGGGACAAAAACGCCGCTGACCTTATCCGCCAGCTTGGCGATAGGGGCCTTGGAGGATGTGGCCTCATCCACCAGCGCAATAATTTTGGAAAGGGTGGTATTCTCCCCCACCGCCGTGACTTCCATTTTGAAGTAACCTGTCTTGTTGATGGTTCCGCCTGTTACCCGGCCGCCCTCCTGTTTTTCTACGGGCACTCCTTCCCCCGTGATTGCCGACTCGTCCAAAAATGCATACCCTTCCGTAATAACGCCGTCCGTCGGCACCGCATCTCCGTCCCGCACCACCAATATGTCCCCGGCTTCCACCTCCTCAATGGGTATCTCCGTCTCCTGCCCGTCCCGCAAAATCCTGGCGGTCTTTGGGGCAAGATCCATCAGCTTGGCTATCGCCTCCGAAGTACGGGATTTTGCCCGCGCCTCCATGTATTTTCCCAAGGTGATCAGCGTTAAAATCATTCCCGAAGACTCGAAATATAAATCCATGGAAAAACGGTGCACCAATTCGCCGTCCCCATGCCCGAACCCCCACGCAATCTTATAAATGGCATAAATCCCATACACAAACGCCGCGCCGGATCCAAGGGCGATCAGGGAATCCATATTCGGGGAGCGCCGCCACAGGTTTTTGAAGCCGTTTTGAAAATAATGCCCGCCCGCCGCCAATACCGGAAGCAAAAGCAAAAACTGGGTAAACGCGAAAATCATCGCATTTTCCATTCCCGTTAAAAACCCAGGCAACGGCCATCCCGCCATGTGCCCCATGGAAACATAGAACAGCGGAACCGTAAAAATGAGGGAAACCGCCAGCCGCTTTTGCATCAGCCGCATCTGGGACATGGCAGCGTCCACACCAAAGCTTTGGCCGTTATCGCCGCCTCCCGCTTTGGCTTTTACGTTTCCCGTGTGCAAAAAGGCGCCGTATCCGATGTCCGTCACTTTTGCGACAATACGGCCTGCATCCAACTTTTGTTCATCGTATGTCACCGCCATACTGTTTTTTAGCAGATTGACACTGACCTGCTCCATCCCCTCCATCCCCGAAACACCCTTCTCAATGCGGGCAGAACAGGCTGCACAGGACATCCCCGTAATATCATAAACTTCCTTCTTCAAAAAGCACCTCCCAGACCGGTTTGTACGGTTTTGCGCCCTGTTACAGGGACAGTCTGCTTTTGGGGAATTTCTCCGCCCGCAAGCCAGCGGCCTGTAATGGCCATGCGCCCCGCAGGCAGATGCAAAGCCGTTTGACTTTTCCGTTTTCCTTTGCTACCATAGGAACAGTATACCACTTATCCCCAAAATTGAAAGAACGCACTATTTTGTAATATACTACCCAAAAAGTAACTATAAAATACCTGTCAAAGCGTAAGGCTTTGCCCGCAGCACCCTGAGACGGCAGGAACGGATTTGGGGTGGCAGACAAGCCGTACACATCCAAAAGGAGAACCTTATGATGGCAAAGATTGCTTCCCAGAATCAAAATTGCCCTGTATCCGTCACCATCCGACTGATCGGCGGCAAATACAAGGCACTTTTGTTATGGCATCTGACCGGGCAGACCCTCCGTTTCAGCCAGCTTCACAAGCTGGTTCCGGAGGCGACGCCCAAAATGCTGACCCAGCAGCTTCGGGAACTGGAGGAAGACGGACTGATTACGCGCACCGTCTACCCGGTAGTTCCTCCCCGCGTGGACTATGCACTGACCCAGCTGGGACAAAGCCTTTTTCCGATCCTCGAGGCCATGTACCGCTGGGGGAGCACATTTATGAAAGAGGAAGGATTGACACCGGATTGTTCCATGACCCTCCCCTGCAGTCACTGTTCCCTCCCAATGCCATGATATTGGCAGGACGCACACTGTCCTGCCTATTCGCATGCCGTAAGAATCTCCAGGACCGGGCCTTCCACCTGTCTGCGCAGTCCCATTTCCCTCAGCTGGCTGGCCACATATAGCAGGCTTTGGCCCTCCTCCACCTGCCCTGCCACGCGGTAAATGGCGTTTTTGAGGTCAAAGGACATTTCCGCACGGTTTAAGAAATCAAAAACCCGGCGGACTTTCTGGTTTTGGTGCGGCACAGTATGCGCCATCTCCACTACCAGCCTGTCCTCATTTGGGACACCGGGGACTTCGATGGTTGTCACCCCTTTTTCGGCATCATAGGCAAAGCCGATCCCGGAAAGTTCCCTGCCGTCGGCGTATGCTTTTGCGGTCATGCCTTCCCCTGTCCCCCAAACGCGGAGACGGTATTTGCGCCGGGCCGGAATGACTGCCGTATTGCCCTGTGGAATCTCCCGTATAAACCGGGAAACCTCCCCGGCCTCGTACCGCAATTGTGTTTTAGCCCAATCCTTTTCCTGAAATAAGGTTCCCTGTCCGTCATCCTCCCACAGCCAAAAGCTGCCGTCATCCCCGGCGCAAATATCCACCTCCAGATATCCGGGATTTGCAAGACTGTTTCCCTCCTCTTGGGCATCCAGGGGAATTATTGCCCCGCATTTTGCCAATACCGGTATGGATTGTGCGGTGCGGTAAAGCGTCAACATCCGGTTTCCCTCATATACAAGCCCGGTAAACAGGTCAATCCATCTCCCCTCCGGAATCCATGCCGTCACTTCCGCCATTCCCGACTCCTTGTCCGCCGGTTTTGTAATCGGGCACACCAACAGCTGGGAGCCGAAATAGTACTCGTTGGGAACCTCATAAGCCTCCCGGCAATACGGGTTGTGATAATACAACGGCTGCATCAGCGGAATACTTTCCGTATTGGCCCGCACATTCATCGTATAGAGGTAAGGGATCAGCCTGTGGCGCAGCCGCAAAAACCGTTTCATGATTTCTTCCACAATCCGGTTGTAACGCCACGGTTCTTTCCCGTTAAACTCGCTGTTGGAACTGTGCAGCCGCAGGATCGGTGAAAAACATCCGAACTGCAGCCACCGCAGCGCCAATTCGTCATCCTTGATCCCCTGCATATGCCCGCCGATATCATGACTCCACCATCCGTAACCGATATTGGACGCAGTCGCCGTGAAATAGGGCTGGAACTGTAGGCTTTTCCAGGATATAATCGTATCGCCGGAAAAGCCCACCGGATACCGGTGGCTGCCCGGGCCGCAATACCGTGAAAAAATCAAACCCCTGTTACCGTTTTTGCAGCTGTCCAAATAGTGGTAATGGTTGAGCATCCACAAAGGATCCAACCCTTCCACACCACAGTTGGCCCCCTGCTGCCAGTCGATCCACCAAAAATCCACTCCCTGCTCCTCCAGCGGATGATGTACACAGGAAAAATATCCCTTTACAAACTGCGGATTTCCGATTTCAAAGGAAACGGGTTCCCCTTCCTGCGGATCCATCCCCATATATGCCGCGAAATCCGGATAACATTCCTCAAACGCGCGCACGCCGTCCGCCGGATGCACATTCAGCGTGACCTTCATCCCCCGTTCATGCAACATACGCAAAAATCCTTGCGGATCCGGAAACAGTTCCCTGTTCCAGGTATATCCCGTCCATCCGGTTCCGTATTTGGGATCCACCTTTGTGACATGCCAGTCCATATCCAATACCGCCACCGTAAACGGAATGTTTTCCTCCCGGAAGCGCTCCATCAGGGCCAGATAAGAATCCTGGGTATACCGGTAATACCGGCTCCACCAGTTTCCCAGCGCAAACCGCGGGAGCAGCGGAACCTCTCCCGTCAAAGCATGGAAATCCTGTAGGCACTTTATGTATTCCCGCCCATATCCGAAGAAGTACAGGTCCTTCCCCTCCGGATCCTTTCTTTTGGCTACCCAGCCGTTTTCATCCAGCAGCAGGGACTTGCTGTCGTCCAATACCGTCCAGCCCTGTGCGGAAAGGACACCGCCCTCCAGCACAATTTCCCCGTCCGCCCCGTCCAGTGTTCTCGCCGTCCCCCCCAAATCCTTCTGTACATCCTGATAGTTCCACACGGACGACCACGCGCCAAACTGTCCGTTGACCCGAACCTGCAGGCCCGCCGGGGAAAATTCCCCTTTCCGGTACCGCAGGCGCAGGGCCGAAGTGACGATCTCCAGCATTTCCCCCGTCTCCTTCACCCCAAAAGAAGGCTCCGGAAATTCCCGGTTGACTACCGTCTGCGTCCTACAGTCTACAAACTCCCCCTGCACACTGTATTCCATCCTGATCAGGGCGGGCGTTAACACGGTAAAACGGTATTTTTCCCCCTGCACCACCGCTTTTTTGCAGGGAACCGGATTTTGTCTGTTATTCTCGCTCATATTTTACTCCATTTCTGCACTGCCCTGTTGCCAAAAGCCATACCTGGCTTACGGATTTGTGTTAAGCCGTTAATGGCTTTGCAGCGCGCAGCGTCACAAAACCGCCTCTATCGGCACAACCGTACACGCAGCCTGCCCCATAACCGTCTTTGCCTCCGCCTGCCCGTTTTTCCAGTAAACCAGTATTTCATTTCCCAGATCGTCCCAAAACCGGTAGCTTCCTTTTGCCCCGGCAGTCACAAAACACAGCCTTACGTATCCGTCCCCCCTGTTTCCCACATCACTTCCCAGCCGCAGGCTATCGTCCAAGTGCAGGGCAATGCAGCCGCCGTCCCGCAAAAACACAGGAATCCGTTCCCTGCCGCAATGCACCTCCCAGACTTGTCCGCCCTGCAGGCGGCGCGTCTTTTCTGCGGTTTCCCCCTGTTCGTTTTGCGCGCTGACAGGCCAAAGGCTGTTCCATCCCCCTTTTGGCAGATACACCCTGCGCCCTTCTTTGCCTTTTTCCAAAACGGGGGCCACCAAAAGATCGCCCAGCATAAAACTATCCTCTGCCAAAAGCGCTTGCTCCTCCTCCGGATATTCCAAGGCCAGATGGCGCATCATGGGCAGTCCGCTGTCTGCGGATGCAAGGCTTTGCTGGTATAAATACGGCAGCAGGTTCATCCGCAGCAAAAACCAGTACCGCAGCCGCTCCACCAGTCCCTCATCTTGGTAAAACGCACCGATATTCCAAGGACTCCTGTCGTTGATGCCGCCCGAACCGGGGAATTGTTCTGCAAACTGTCCCCCCACCGGCTCGGAATGCCACTGCATCACCGGCGCAAAAGCCGCCGCCTGCACCGCCCGCTCATACAGTTCCTTTTCCGGCAGTGCGCCCGCAAAGCCGCCTATGTCAAAGCCCCAAAAAGGCACGCCGCTAAGCCCCAGACTCAGCCCTGCGGTCAGCACATGTCCAAATTCCTCCCATGTGGACATTTGATCTCCCGCCCACTGCATGGGGGCACGCTGCTGCCCGGTGTAACCTGCCCGGCTAAACAGTACCCGGCCCTTCCCGGCAAAATCGGAATAAGCCTGCACATAACGGGACGCATACGCATTCCGCAACTCCAGTCCGGTCAGGCCGTCCGCAGATACCACATCGTCCGTGAGCACAAATTCCCCGCCGTCGGTTTTAAAACCGTCCACCCCCATATCCAGCAAATATTTCCTTTTTCCGAACCACCATTCCACCGTCTCCGGATTGGAAAAATCGGGAAGCAGGGAGCCCCCAAACCAATGATCCATGGGAATGCGGTACGGGGAGCCGTCCTTGTTTTCAATACAAAGATGATGTTCCTGCGCATACGCCCAATCCGCCTCCAGCGCCGGATGCGGCTGTCCGTCCTGCATGTTTTTCAAAACCGGAATCTGCCAGAGAACCAAATGAACCCCCTCTTTTGCCAGCCTTTGCACCATG
>CARDPF010000007.1 GCA_948960675.1 uncultured Eisenbergiella sp. | reverse complement strand
CATCGGCTTTCTGGAGCGAAATGAGCGGCTGGATCATACTACCGTCGTTTTTTATGGGGATCATGGGGATGAATATTTTTTCCACGGATACCATAAAGGGTTAACCCATGCGATAGAGCCCTACGCGGATCTGATCCATGCGCCGTTTTGGATTTATGACAGCCGTTTGGGGCGAAAGGGCGTCTGTCAGGATCTTTTGGGTACGGCAGATATCAAGGGGGTGGTGGAAAAGCTGTTGGATTTCCCGGAAAAAAGGTTTCGGTGGGGGCAGCTGCAGTTTACGCCGCCAGGGTATGTGCTTGCCAGAAATGCCTATGCTGCGCAGCCGGTGAGGGAGGGCTCTTTCAACAAAGGATATTCCATAACGGACGGGCGGTTTCTGCTTATGGTGGGCGCCCGTGGCCTGGAAATGTATGAAATAGAAATGGACATGCAGTGCCAGCATAATCTGTTGGAACTTTTTGACTACGGGCAGGGAATTTTGCACATCAACGGGGAACTGGACGGTTCCATGACGCACCACTACCGTTCTGTCATGGATACCGGCTCCCTCCGGCAGATCAGGCAGAATTTCTATTTCCTCCGGGAAAAGCTGTGCGGTGAAGTCGGGGCGCTGCTGGCAGATGTAGGGCAGGAGGGGAAGATGGAAGAACTGGAATTTGACAAAATACGTTACGGACGGCGGAATGAGGGGAAAGATGAAATATTACATAAATGAAAGCATAAGGAACACGGAAAGAATCTATCCCATGCAGGGACGCTATGGGTATTACCGTTATGACATGAATGAGAATCCGGAAGGACTCCCAAAGGATTTTGTAAAGGAAGTGCTATCGGAAATCACGCCCGCGTTTTTGGCCACATATCCGGAGCAGGACCGCTTTTTGGAAAGCTATGCCGGATTTGTGGGACAGGGATTGAAAAAGGAAAATATTTTACCGACAAACGGTTCCGACATGGCCATCCGTTATCTGCTGGAGACATTTGGCGAGAGGGGGAAGGAGGTGGTGACGGTTTCCCCTTCCTTTGAAATGTACAGGATCCATTGCAGCCTCCTTGGGCTTCGGCACGTGCCGGTTTCCTATGAAAAGGATCTGACGGTGGATATGCAGAAAATGATAGGGGCGATCGGCAAAAATACCCGGGTCGTTGTGCTGCTGAACCCTAATAACCCGGTGGGGAATGTGTATACGAGGCAGGAACTGGAACAAGTGGTTGACAGGGCGCATGAAGTAGGGGCAGTCGTGGTGATCGACGAGGCGTACCACTATTTTTATGGGGAAACTTTTCTGGAATATGCTTTGCGAAAAGACAATGTTATTGTGCTCCGGACTTTCTCAAAGTTAATGTCCCTGGCGGCGTGCAGGCTGGGGGTTCTGATCAGTAATCCGGAAGTGGTCGGGTATGTGAGGAAGCTGCGGCCGTCCTTCGAGGTGAATGCGGTTGCGCTGCTTTTCGCGGAGAGACTATTAAACCGTCCGGAAATCATCCAGGAACTGATCCGTACGGAGAAAGAAGGAAAACACTATATCCTCACAGCACTTAAGCAGCACGGATATTGGTGCAGGGATTGTACGGGTAATTATATTTTTGTGAAACCGAATCATAACGCTCATGTGGTAGCAGAGAAACTTGAAAAGGAAAAAAGAATTCTGGTACACCCGTATAACAACGAACTGTTACAGGATTTTATACGCGTATCGGTTGGATCATGTACGGCAATGCAGTTCTTTTTGGAGGCCTTTTTGGAAGTTGACCGGGATTGAAAAGCAGAACCGGGAAGAGGTGATAAAGCCGTGGATAAATCTATGCGTGGGGAACTTATTGGGTTTATGAAAAGTAAGTGCAGTTTTGCGGAAGGCGTACTGATAGACCCAAAAGAACTGGTGTTTGAAGAAAATGTCAAAATGAACTGCTTTTACTGCGGCAAGTATAACAATAATTGGAGATGCCCGCCAAACCTGCCGGATATAGATTATCCGCGCATGATGGCGGAGTATACCAAGGGTTTATTGGTGGTATTGACTTATGCCATTCCCTCCAAAGACGAATATGAGGAGATCCGGTATGAGTCGAGTAATGTGTTACATAAACTGCTTTTACAGTTGGAAAAGTGGTTGTGGGAGCATGACAGTCCAAACGCCATATCCTTTGGGGCAGGTTCCTGTAAGCTGTGTAAAAGCGGGTGTGGGAAGGAAAAGTGCAACAATCCGTATATGTCCAGAAGCCCTTTGGAGGCGACTGGGGTAAATGTCATTAAAAGCGCAAGGAAATATAACATCAAGGTTACGTTTCCGGCTGATGAAAAAATCATGCGTATCGGTCTGTTGCTCTGGCAGGAAGAGTAAGGGGGGATTTTTAAGCATGAAATACATATTTTTGGCGGCAGGGAAGGGAAGCCGGCTGCAGCCTTTGACACTGCAGCATCCCAAATCCCTGTTCAAGCTGGATAAGGATACGACACTGTTAAAAAGAATGGTGACGCTGATAAAGAAATATGACAGCGGTGCGGATATTGTCGTTGTGACCGGTCACATGCACAGGAGTATTGAAAACGATATCAAAGATGTGACTTTTGTATATAACCCTTTTTATGAAGTAACCAATTCCATTGCTTCCCTTTGGTTTGCAAAGGAACACCTGGATGTGGACAATGTCGTTTTGATAGACGGGGATATTGTGATGTCCGGCGCGCTGGTACGGGAAATCGTCTGCCGGCCGGTTGACCGTCCCACCGTGCTGTTGGACAGTTCCATCAAAACGGACGGTGACTATAATGTGCAGGTTGCGGGCGACAGGGTTTTGGTGATGAGCAAGGAATTGGACAGCTATTTTGGGGAGTATGCGGGTATTACAAAGCTGGAGGGGGAAAGCGCCCGGCGCATAAAGAGGGAGGTCATCCAAATGGTGGAAGAAGGCTATTACGACCAATGGTATGAGAATGCGCTGGTGCAAATGATTTTTAAAGAAGATTTCCTGCTGTATTATACGGATATTTGCGAATATGAATGGACGGAGGTGGATTGTGTCAGCGACCTGATCCGCGCCAAAAATATCCATATGAAGGAGCAGTAATGGGCAATGGAACAGGAAGGAAGGGCGGTATGGGCGACGGAATCGGGAAGCCGGATTCTTCTGCAAAAATTTATATCTGGGGTACCGGCAAATACGGGAAAAGGGTTTTGCAGGTAGTGAGGAAGGAAAACGGGCAGGTAGCCGGATTTGTGGATAACGATCCTGCGCGGAGGGGGAAACCGTATGAGGGGTATCCCGTAATGTCCTTTCAGGAAATTGCCGGAAAGTATGACTTTCTGGTGATTGGAATCGTGAAGTATGAATCGGTGCTGTATCAGTTGGAAGCGGAACCGGGAATTGATTTTTCAAAGATCGTGGTATTCTTTGACGAACAATTTTGCGAGGATCCCAGATATGCCCACATTTTGGACCCGCAAAAATGGAGGTTGCTGTTGCTGGAGGAAAAGGTGGCGCAGCTGGAAAATATCCTGCAGGCCAGAATGGATAATTTGGGATATGAGATTATTGATAAATACAATAAGAATTTTTACCGGTTCCCCAGACTGGGAAAGACGGAGGACGCCGTTTACAGGATGGTAAACGAGGGCTGTTCCCTGGTGCGTTTTGGGGACGGTGAGTTTGAAATCATGGCGGGAAAGGAAAGACCGGTTTTTCAAAAATATGATCCCATCCTTGCGAAAAGGCTGCGGGAGGTGATCGCCTCCACGGATGAAAAACTACTGGTCTGCATTGCCGACAATTATGGGAACCTGGATGCTTATACGCAGGAGGGCGCAGATGAAGTGCGCTTTTACATGAAGGAGGAAACACGCAATTTTCATATGTCAATGTTGTCGCCGGACCGGGTTTATTATGACGCTTATCTCTTTAAATCTTATTTTTTTTACAAAAACCGGCAGGATACCCCAAAGAGGGTGCATTTGATCAAAAAAATATGGGAAAAACGGGACATTGTGCTGGTGGAAGGGGATAAAACCAGGACCGGATGTGGAAACGATTTGTTTGACAACGCAAACTCCGTGAAGCGGATTCTGGCGCCGACGCAAAATGCATTTGACAGGTATGATGAAATATTGGAAGCCGCGTCCGGGCTTGCGCCAGGATGTCTGATCCTGATTGTACTGGGACCGATGTCCAATCTTCTCGTGTATGATTTGATGAAAAAAGGATACCAGGCAATTGATTTAGGGCAGATTGACATGGATTATGAGTGGTACAAAAGGGGGGTACAAAAGCGCGTACCCATTCCGGGAAAATATGTTTCCCAGCTTCCCCCGGCAGAAATCGGGGAAGTGGAGGACGAAGGGTATAGGGGCCAGATCCTGAAACGGATTGGTGATTGACATGAAACGGATGGGAATTTTTATATTTTATGACAGCCAGGGAACGGTGGCCCCTTATGTTGCCTATTTGCTGGAAAGCTTACAGACCAGTCTGGACAGGCTCCTGATCGTGGTAAACGGGGATATCCGAAAGCAGGAGAAGGAAAAGCTGCGTAAGTTTACCCCACACATTTTCCAAAGGGAAAATATAGGGTATGACGCCGGGGCATACAAGGATGTCTTCACCCAATATGCAGACAGGAAATTTTGGGAAAGCTGGGATGAAATCCTTTTGCTCAACGACACCTTTTACGGCCCTTTTTATCCGTGGAGCCAGGTCTTTGAAACCATGCAGGGCAGCAGCTGTGACTTTTGGGGGTTGAGCCGCCATCCCGGCGGGATGGTCGACCTGTTGGCGGGGGAGGTGCCCGCCCATGTCCAGTCCTATTTTCTCCTGATCAGAAGGAGGATGTTTCTCCATCCGGCTTTTTGGGAATTCTGGGACCGGCTGCCTTATCCGGGCAGTTATAAGGAAGCCATCCGGAAATTTGAGATAGCCTTTTCTGGGTATTTTACGGAAAAGGGGTTTTGCGGCGGTTGTTTTGCGGAAATCAGCGCCGGACAAAAAGGGCTTCCAAAAATACCGGATATCTACGATGTGGAGACGTGGATCCGGGATTTGGGTTTCCCGGTATGCAAGAGAAAATATTACCTGCTCCACAATTACATTGGGCTGCAAAAGGTTTTCCGGTATTTGGAGGCAAATACAAAGTATCCGCTGGAGGCCATAAAAGAGGATGTGCACCGGCGCAGCATGGAGGGAAAGGTCAAGCCCTATAACCCGGAAAGCATCCGCAGGTTTTGTCTGGCGCACCGCAGAATTTATCTGTTCGGGATGGGAAACCATGCCAGAAATATCGAATGCTTTTTGGCGGAGACTGGGGTGGAGGTAAGCGGATATATCGTCTCCGGCGATGCCAAGGCCCCGAAAGCCATGTCCCTCAAGGACTGCAGGCTTTGTGCGGGGGATGGGATTATCGTGGCGTTGGACGGGAAAAACTGCAGGGAGGTTTCCGGGAAATTGCAAAACAGGTTTTCGTTAAAACAGCTGCTGTTTCCCGACTATGGGGAGGAAACGTGAAGGGAAAAACTGCATGCTGGCCTGTCGGCAAAGGAAAATCATCCGCAGGAGGTCTGGATGGAAAACGTATATGACATAAGGAGGGACAAAAACCTGCTGTACATACTGCCGGAAAGAAAAAATGTGGACACAGGCCCATTGTCCCGGGATGTTTACCGCAAAACGGCGGTTTTGGTTTACCTGTATTACCGGGATACGCTTCCGGAATATTACCGTTACCTGGAAAATATTCCCCCCGAAGTGGATGTGTACCTGATTTCCTCCAGACAGGATATTTTGGACAGTGTGCGCGCCCATTTCTGCCGGTCATCCGGGCGGAAACTTTGTTATATCCTCAAAGAAAACCGGGGGCGGGATGTGAGTGCGCTGCTGGTTGCCGGCCGGGATATCATTGCAGGGTATGCGTATGTGTGTTTTTTGCATGATAAAAAGGAACACAGTGTCGAATGGAAGGAAGACACACGGCTGTGGGTTGAGAATCTGTGGGGGAACCAGATCGGCAGCGCTGCCTATATAGACGCTGTCCTGGGACTGTTTGAGAAAAACAAAGCGTTGGGGATACTGGCCCCGCCGGAGCCGGTGGGAAAGCATTTTAATACCTGGTACGGACATGGCTGGTACGGCTCCTTTGGGATTACAAAGAGGATTGCGCAGGAACTTAAGCTCAACGCGGATATACGGGAGGATAAGCCGCCCATTACCTACGGGACAGTGCTGTGGTTTCAGTGTGACGCATTGCGCAAACTGTTTGGGGCCGGTTGGCAGTATTCGGATTTTGACGACACAAAATTGGACGGCGGCAGTTACTTAAGTTACGGGATCGAACGGATATTTGCATATGTGGCGCAGGATGCCGGTTATGAGACGGGAACCGTCATGACGGCGGCATATGCGGCAAAGCAGGCCAACTATCTGCAGTACGAGGCAGACCGGTTTAGGAGAGAGGCGGAAAGTTTTTTCCCGCTGCACAGCTTGGCGGACCTGGAACGGTTTCAAAAGAATAAAAGCGGGATTCTTGCCTTTGCGCAGGAGAACAAAAGGGTGTGCCTGTATGGGGCGGGAAAGATGGGCAGACTGTGCGCGTCCTTGCTGCGGATGGAAAATATTTTGCCCGCATGTTATCTGGTAAGTGAGGAAAGCGGCGCGTCCATGGTCGACTGCATTCCGGTGGTCTGTGTAAAAAATCTGGACAGCCTTGAGGATGCAGCGGTGGTCATAACGGCGTATTCCTGTGAGGTGCAGGAGGAAATGGCATCCGTCCTGAAGCAAAAAGGCTGCCAAAATTATAGGAAAATGTGGGAATACTGAGCACGGCCGCTGCCCGGACGGCATTTTTGGAAATTTGCCATGGGGCGTCGGACCAGGATAGGGGGAATACGGATATGGCTGACGGGCTGCTGGATGCATGCCGGAATGCAGATACCATTTATATTTACGGCGCAGGCACAATAGCGGACATCTTCTATATTAATTTAAAACAAAACGGGTTACACAACAGGGTAGGCGCATTCATTGTGACAAAGCTTGGCGGAAACGTGTCCGAAAAATTTGGGAGAAAGGTGGCCGAACTGCCCCAAATGGCCGGGAAACTGCGAAAAGCCCTGGTGGTAGTGGCCGTACAGCGCTTTATCAGGCAGGAAGTGGAGACGGCCTTACGGGAAAATAATATTACCAATTACCGCAGCGTGGATTCCGGAAAGCTGCTGGACCGCTTTTACGGCGTTTTGTATCAGGAACCGGTGTGCGGCAATAAGGTTTTGTTTCAGAACCAGTCCGGCATGGGTTATGGGGGAAACCCCAAATACATTGCGGAAAAGCTGATGGAACGGGATACCCAGGGCAGGCTGGACCTGGTATGGGCCGTGACCAGGTACCGGGAGAAGATTCCGGAAAGGATCCGGCAGGTTCTATACGGCAGTGAGGAATATTACAGGGAACTGGCGACGGCTAGGGTGTGGGTGGACAACAGCCGCAAAGCCTATTCCGTGAGGAAAAGGGAGGGGCAGTTTTATGTGCAGGCCTGGCATGGCGCGGCTCCCATAAAGAAGGTGGAAGCGGATGTGGAGGACAGGCTTCCGGCGTACTACATAGAGGGGGCCAAAAACGATTCCGGGATGGCGGACGTATTTTTATCCGGCAGCCGGTTTTATACGGAACTATACCGGAGGTCTTTCTGGTATGACGGGCCGATACTGGAGTACGGGCTTCCGCGGCATGACGTGTTCTGGGACATGGAAGGGGCGCGCAGGAAAGTGCATGACCGCTTTGGCATCGGGGAGGAGATAGGGATTGTGCTTTATGCCCCGACCTTTCGGGAGTCTTATGACACGGAATGCTACGACCTGCATATCGGCAGGACCGTCAGGGCGCTGGAACAAAAATTCCACAGACCCTTCCGGATGCTGGTTGGCAGGCATCCGGTGAATTACCGGGCCTATGCCTTTGAAAAGGATGCGGATTATATTGATGTAGGTGATTATGACGATTTTCAGGAACTCCTTGCGGCGGCAGATGTCCTGATAACGGACTATTCCGGGTGCATGTATGATTTTTCCTATACCAAAAGGCCGGTCTTTTTGTACCAGAGGGATGTGGACGCTTACCTACAGGACCGGAATTTTTATATTCCCATGGACAAACTGCCCTATGTAAGGGCGGCCTCCAATGGGGAACTGGAAAAGGCCATAGAAGGCTTTGACGGGGAAAGGTATGCCGCTGCGTTGGAAGGATTCATGCGGTCCCAGGGCAACTATGATACCGGGGAGGCATCCGAGAAAGTGGTGCAGTATTTACGGGAAAAGGTATTGGACTTATGAACAGATGGCGTTACATACATTGGCAAATCGCATACCGGACTTCAAAAGAGGAACCGTTCCGATTGGTAAAGAATCCGCCCTATGCCTGGGCAGCGGATCCGTTTTTGGTTGCATACCGGGGAAAAATATACCTGTTTGCGGAACTATTCCTCTACCGTTCCGAGCGCAATGGCGTGATCGGCTATTGCATATATGAAAACGGGGAATTCGGGGAATGGCAGGTGTCCATGGACGAGCACTGGCATCTTTCCTATCCCAACGTATATGTCAGGGGGGACAGCCTTTTTATGTGCCCGGAATCCTGGCAGAAAAATGAGGTGGGCATTTACCGCCTGGTGGAATTTCCCGGCCGGTGGGAGCAGACGGAGTGCCTGTTTCGGAATGTGCGGTATGTGGACACCACTTTTTTGGAGCAGGAAGGGGAGCGGTATATCTTTACGTTTGCCCCCAGACTGCCGGGGGATGAGGGAAACCTGCTCCTGTTTAAAAAAATGGAGGACGAAACGGTGGGCTCCCCCCTTGTCATCGCGACGGACAGGGGGCTGACGCGGCCCGGGGGAAATATCCTGCACCAGGACGGCAGGCTGATCCGGGTTTCGCAGAACTGCCAAAACCTGTATGGCGAAGGGCTGGTGTTCAGCCAGATTGACTCCCTGTGGCCCAATTACCAAGAGCACGTGGTAAAAAGGATTTTTCCCAAGGATATACGGGTGGAGACAAAGAAGGAAATTTTAGGGGTGCATACGTATAACCGGCATGGGGAACTGGAGGTGATTGATATCCAGTATTATCAATCTTCCCTTACGGAGTACCGGGCGTCCCGCAGGACACATAAGGTGTTTTTGAACAAATACAGGGGTTAGGGAAATGGGAAAAAAAGAGAAGGCAATCCTCTTTGGACGGGGAATGGTTTACCAGAGGAAGAAAAAGGAACTGCAGGAAAAGTACGATGTCGTAATGTTTTTGGATAATGCGGTGGCGCCCGGGCAGTGTCCGCAAAAGGAAGGGGAAACGGGCATCAGGGTGGAAAACCCTGCGGCGGTTTGTTCCTATCCGGATATCCCCGTCATCCTGCTTTCCTATGCGGTGGGCGATATGTACAGGCAGCTCAAAGGTCTGGGGGTCTGCGAAGACAGGATTTTGTTTGGGCCGATGCTGGAGCCGTATAACGCGTTTGAGAGGATGCTGTTTACGGACGGGGGACAGCTGGCTGTAGAGGGGGAGGATATTTTTTACCGGAATGAAAAATGGGGACTGCTTTTGCGGACGGATCCCTCGAATCTGGAAGGGCTGGTACATGCGCTGAAAGATACCGGGCTGTACCAAAGCGCCGGGCAGATTTTAAGGGCACTTCCCCTAAGGCCCTTGGACGATACATACGGCATGAACAGGGGAACACCGGTGGATCGGTACTATATAGAACGGTTTCTGGAAGGACGGCGCAGCCTGATACAGGGCAGGGTAATGGAAGTGGGGGACCGGCGGTATACATTGCAGTTTGGCGGGGACAGGGTAAAGGAATCCGTTGTCCTGCATGTGGAGGGGGAAGATCCGCAAAAAAACCAGATCAAAGGAAATTTTGCCACGGGGGAAGGCTTGCCGCAAGAGGAAATCGACTGTCTGGTCTGTACCCAGACCCTGCCGTTTATTTATGACCTGCACGCTGCGGCGGATCACATGGTAAAAATATTAAAGCCGGGCGGGTGTGCGCTGGTTACGGTTGCCGGCATTTCCCAGATCATCCAATACGAGAAGATCCACTATGGCCATTTCTGGGGATTTACGGATATGTCCCTGCGGGAATTGTTTGCACAGAATCCTGCAGTAGAATCCGTTGCGGTGGAGACATACGGAAACGTAAAGGCGGCCTGCGGATTCCTTTACGGAATCAGCAGCGAGGAAATGGACAAAGGGGAACTGGATTTTTTGGATCCGGATTACCAGCTTATCATAGCGGCTGTGGTAAAGAAAAAGGGAATGGGGGCACTATGACAAGAACCTCAGGTTTGATGCCCTGTCAGCCTGCGGCAGGGTTTTGGATTGACGCATGTCAGGTAGGCAGATGGGAGGGAAAATGAGAATCCTGCATATGACACCGGCGGATGTGAGCAACGGGGTGTACCATTACATTTTCAGCCACATGCGCCATATGGACACCGAGGAATTTGCGTTTGCATTCCTGACCAAGGGCGCGCAGGCGTTGGAACAGACCGGCGAGTGGAAAAAATACGGGTTTCCCACCTATACGCTGCACCATACCCAGAGGGATGACAGGGAGGGGATGGTCAGGGAAATCAGGGGGATTTTGGCAGAGGGCTTTGACGCAATCCACCTGCATACCAGTTCATGGCGGGGGTTTTTGATTGAGGAGATCGCCATGGAAATGGGGATCAAAAGGGTGATCGTCCATTCCCACAGCACCGGAATCGACGCGTCGGACAGGGAATTGCGCAACCGGCTGGAGAAGGAAAATGAAGCCTACCGCAGGGCGTTTTCGATGGAATACGCCACAGATTTGTGCGCATGCTCCGCCCGGGCTGCAGACTGGCTGTTTGGCCCGCAGATTCCCCGGGAGAGGATCCTCATCCTGCCCAATGCGGTGGATGTGGATAAATATGGCTTTGACCCGGAAAAAAGGGAAAGGATCCGTATGGCCCTGGGAATACAAAGGAAAACCGTGGTGGGCAACATTGGAAGGTACAGCTATTCTAAAAACCAGGAATTCCTGATCCGGGCGTTTGCCCGTGCGCATGCAAAGAACCGGAACCTGTTTTTGCTTTTTCTGGGGGAAGGGGAACTGCTAAAAAACATGGAGGCGCTGGCAGGAAACCTTGGCATAGCCAACAGTGTGCGCTGTCTTGGCTGGCAGAAAAACCCGGAGGATTACCTGCAGGCGATGGATGTATTTTGCCTGCCGTCACGGTTTGAAGGACTGCCGATTTCGGCGGTGGAGGCGCAGGCTGCGGGACTGCGGTGCCTGGTTTCGGACAGGGTGTCCCGGGAGGTTGGGATTACGGAACTGACGGATTTTCTGCCGCTGGAGGAACAGGTCTGGGCGCAGGCGATTCTGGAGTGTGGGGCGGATCCCCACAGGAGAAGATGGGATGCGCAAATAGCGGACGCGGGCTATGACATCCGGCTTGCGGCGGGGCGGCTGGCACAGTTTTACAGGGGGCAGAATGTCTGCCGGTGAAAGGGAGATGGGATGAAGATAGCGGTTTATGGGGCAAAATCCATAGCGCTGGGGGTGGAAAAGGCGGTGAAGCTGCTCTACCCGGAATGCAGTATGGAATGCTTTTTGGTGGGGTCGCTGGAAAATAACCCTGCATGGCTGGATGGGCTGCAGGTCAGGGAGATCGGGGAATTTGCGGATACATGCGGCCGCAGCCGGGAGGACATCCATATTCTGGTGGGGACGCCGCAGGACCAGCATCCCGCAATCGTGGAGGTCTTGCAGAGATATGGCTACCGCCATTTTACCTGTATGGATGCAGGCAGGGAGTCACGGCTGATGGAGAGGTATTTTGACGCGCTGGGAGGGTTTCCCTGCCTGCATGGCCTGCCTGTGGGAGGAAGGGATGTTTCCCTGCAGGTATTCGAGGCGGTGTCCGGCAGGGATAAAAAGCTTGGCAAAGGGTACGACCGGCCCGCATGGGCCTGTCCCCTGCAGGCCGGTGCGGCATTGCACAGGGGAGGCGGGGCAGGATTTTTAGACGATACAGGGGAAAACATCTCGGAAAAAAACGGAAATTATTGTGAACTGACGGCGCTTTACTGGATATGGAAAAACGTACTGGGGAAGAAGGGCGGCGGACAGGGGCAGTATTACGGTTTGTTCCAGTACCGGAGGGGACTGGACATGACAAAAGAGGATTTGGGCAGGCTGTGGCAGGCGGATGTGGTGTTGCCGTATCCGACCCTGCATGAGCCGGACATCAGGGAGCACCATGCCAGATACATTGCAGAGTCTGACTGGGAAGCGATGCTGTGTGCGTTAAAAGAATTGCACCCGGAATATGCAGGGGCGTTCCCGGAAGTTTTTGGACAGCCGTATTTTTATAATTACAATCTGGTCATCGCACGGCGGGAAGTGCTGGCGGACTACTGCGCCTGGCTTTTTCCGGTTCTGGCCCGTACGGAGGAACTGAGCGTTCCGAAAGGGGGGGAAAGGAGCGACCGTTATATCGGGTATATTGGGGAAAGCCTGCTGACATTGTATTTTTTGTACCATAAAAACCGCCTGAAAATTTACCATACGGGGCGGTATATGCTGGTTTGACGGTTGTGTGCAGCAGGATTGCCGGTTTATACAGATAGCGGGCCGGAACGCTGAAGGAATGTGTCTTAATGGCAGCCGGGAAAGCGAAACAGGGAAAGGACGGGAACAGATGGGAATGTATGACGGAATGAAAGGTGTTTATGAGGCGCTGGCGGACAGCGAGTCAAAAGCCATTTTCCGCCGGATGCTATTGTACTCCCTTACCGGGGACTGGCAGTATTTTAAAGAGATCCTGTTGATGTACAGGAAAAAAAGGGGGGACGGCTGCCAAAACCTGCTGGATATCCTGTACGACCCCGCCATTGTGGGGGACAGGGATGTGGTTTTGTTTGGGGCAGGGGTGTGGGGCTGGGCGGTGAATGAATGTCTGGCCCGTTCCGGAATCGAAGCCCGCTGTTTTTGCGATAATGACCCAAAAAAGGTGGGAAGCCGCTATTACGGGAAAGAGATCATTTCCGTGGCGGACCTGACGGAAAAGTACAGGGACTGCGTGGTGGTGGTTGCGACAGAGAAATACGAAGCACAGGTGCTGCATCAGCTTAGGCAGCTGCAGTTTTTGCAGGGGCAGGTATTCGGGTTTAGCATCACGGATAGGGAGATCTATTTTGACAGGGAAATTATGACGCCCGGGGCGCAGGAGATATTTGTGGATGGGGGATGCTGTGACGGGCAAACGTCGTTGGATTTCGTCCGGTGGTCCAAAGGCGCCGCGGCCGGGATTTATGCGTTTGAACCGGATAAAGAAAATTACCGGGCATGTATTAAAAATTTTGGAAAAAACTGCGAGGTCCCATGGGAACTGGAGGAGGCAGGGCTGTGGAATGTAAGCACGAGGCTGGGTTTTTATGATGCCCATGGCTCCGGTTCAAGGCTGGAAGAAGGCGGGGGAGGGGCAGTGCGCGTGGTAAGGCTGGACGAGGCGCTAAAGCCAGGGGCTCCGGTTACTTTTATCAAGATGGATGTGGAGGGCGCCGAACTGGAGGCATTAAAAGGGGCGGAATCCACCATCCGGCGGTGGAAGCCCAAGCTGGCCGTCTGCCTGTACCATAAGCCGCAGGATGTATGGGAAATACCGGCGTACATTCATAAGCTTTTGCCGGGACACCGCTTATACATTAGGCATTACAGCCCTTACATTTTGGATACGGTGCTATACGCCGTGCCGGCAGGGCAGTGAGTATTTTTGCATGCGCCGTTTCCGGCGCGACACCGCACAGGAAAGACAACTGTGCGGCAAAATGGGGGAAGCCATGGATTTTAAATTAACCGCCTCCATGATGTGCGCCGACTACGGCCATCTGGAGCAGGAAGTAAAAAACCTGGAGGAAGGAGGGATTGATTCCTTCCACATTGATATTATGGACGGGCGCTATGTCCCGAACTTTGCCATGTCCCTAAACGATATGGCCTACATTGCCAGAACCACCCAAAAACCGCTGGATGTCCACCTGATGATCGAACACCCCTGTAACCGCATCCACCTGTTTTTGGAACGCCTGCGGCCCGGCGATACGGTCTACATCCATCCGGAGGCGGAATACCACCCCTCCACCACCCTGCAGTGCATCATTGACGCCGGGATGGTACCGGGCATTGCCTTAAACCCGGGAACAAGCGTGGAGACGGTGATGGAAATGCTGCGCATTGTAAAAAGCGTGCTGGTGATGTCGGTCAACCCCGGCAACGCCGGGCAGATGTACCTGCCCTACGTGGGGAAAAAAATCACAAAGATGCTGGCGCTCAAAGAGGAACTGGACTTTGAGATGGTCTGGGACGGTGCGTGCAGCGCGGATAAAATCCTGGAGTACGCGCCAAAGGGGGTGGACGGCTTTGTGCTGGGCACCACGCTTTTGTTTGGCAAGCAAAAGCCCTATAAAGAAACACTGGCGGATATCCGGGAACTTAAGTTTTAGGATCCGCCTTCCCTGCCCGTCGCCACGTCTCCCAAAACCCATGGCTAAACATGACATTGGGCCGTGAATAGTAATCAGGTCTGTTATGCTTGTCGGTTTTCATCGGAAAAAATGGTTGAAACACAGAAAAAGGGATGTTAAAATAGCATAAGCGGCGTGCCCGGGAGGGGGAAAGTACAAATTTGCAGCGGCCCCTGCTGGGACGCCCCCTAAAACAGACGGATGGGAGCAGACATGCAGAACATAGATTTAAAAGATCGCACTATTTTCATAACAGGAGTGGCCGGGTTTATCGGCTCCTGTCTCGCGAAGCGTCTTTTGGCAAAGAAAGAGGGCATCCGGGTGATCGGCCTTGACAACATGAACGATTATTATGACGTGCGCTTAAAGGAGGCGCGTCTTGCAAGCCTGTGCGAATATCCGGATTTTGTTTTTGTCAGGGGAAATCTGGCGGATAAAACAGCCGTTTTTGATATTTTCGGGAAATATAAGCCTGCGGTGGTGGTGAATTTTGGCGCGCAGGTGGGGGTACGCAATTCGATTGTAAACCCCGATGCCTATGTGGAGAGCAATCTGATCGGATTTTACAATATTTTGGAGGGCTGCCGGTACTATCCGGTGGAGCATCTGGTGTATGCCTCTTCCTCCAGTATTTACGGTGCGAACGATAAGATTCCTTATAGTGTGGAGGACAGGGTGGATCATCCGGTATCCTTGTATGCGGCAACTAAGAAAAGCAATGAACTGATGGCGCATGCGTATTCCAAATTGTATAACATTCCTTCTACCGGTTTGCGGTTTTTTACGGTCTATGGACCTGCCGGCCGGCCGGATATGGCGTATTTTGGGTTTACGGACAAACTGATCCGGGGGGAAAAAATCCGGATTTTTAATTACGGGAACTGTAGGCGTGATTTTACCTATGTGGATGATGTGGTGGAGGGTGTGTTGCGCGTGATGCAGGGCGCCCCGGAAAAGAAAGCCGGTGCGGACGGTCTTCCGGTTCCGCCCTATGCGGTTTATAATATCGGCAACAGCCATCCGGAAAATTTGCTGGATTTTGTGAATATCCTGCAGGAAGAATTGGTTCGTGCAGGCGTGCTGCCAAGGGATTATGATTTTGCGGCGCACCGGGAACTGGTACCGATGCAGGCGGGGGATGTTGCGGTTACTTATGCGGATACGGACGCCTTGGAAAGGGATTTTGGCTTCAGGCCGTCCACGCCCCTTAGGGAAGGGCTTCGGAGATTTGCCGAGTGGTACAGGGATTTTTACGGTGCGGCGGGGAAGGTGTAATGGCTTTTGCCCCGCCTGCGTACACGCCGTCTGGCGGCCGGGATTTGTGCAGGGGGATATTACACAAAATTTGCCCAAATAAAATGAGTAGGACAGCCTGTGGATGGCATAGGATAGAGGAAAGGATGGGGCTGTTTAGGGAGGGATGCTTTCATGGAGGCAGCGTGGGACAATCCGCAGGCTGTGCCAACGAAAAAAGCGCCCTATCAGGCTGCGGTTTATCTGCGTCTGTCCCGGGACGATACGGATATCGGAAAAAATGGAAAAGCGGAGAGTGACAGCATCCGTTCCCAGCGGGAACTGATTGATTCTTTTATCCGGGGGCAGGAAGGGATGGAGGCCGCCGGTATTTATACGGATGACGGGTATTCGGGGGCGTGCTTTGCGAGGCCTGCTTTTTTGCGGATGATGGAGGATATCCGTTCCCAAAAGGTGAATTGTGTAATCGTAAAGGATTTATCCCGGTTTGGGCGGGACTATATTGAGGCCGGGCGGCTGTTGCAGCGGGTTTTTCCGGCGTTGGGCGTCCGGTTCATTGCGGTTACGGATCACTACGATTCCCTGACGGCAAGTGACAGGGAGACGTCCTTTTTGCTGCCGGTCAAAAATTTTATCAATGATTCTTACTGTCAGGATATATCGGTTAAAATCAAGAGCCAGAAGCGTATCAGGCAAAAGCGGGGGGAGTTTGTGGGTGCGTTTTCGGTGTACGGATACCAAAAAGGGACGGGACAGGGCAGGCTGGTGGTGGACGGCTATGCCGCTATGGTGGTGCAAAAAATATTTTTTTGGCGTATGTGTGGGATGAGTTGCCAGCGGATTGCGAAAAAGCTGGAGGAGAGGGGGATTTTATCCCCCTATGTTTATAAAAAAACGATGGGTGTGCGGCTGGAGAGCGGATTTGCCACAAGACAATGGCCGCAGTGGTCTGCGGTAGCGGTGAGGCGGATTCTGCAGGACGAAACCTATACAGGGACGCTGGTGCAGGGAAAAACGCAAAAGATCAGCCATAAGGAGGAAAAACGTTACATCGTGCCGAAGGAGTGCCGGATATGCCGGGCCAATACCCATGAGGCGGTGATTACCAAGGAAGAATTTGAAAATGTGCAGAGGTTGTCTGCGGCGGATTGTCGTGCATCGGGGGGAGGAAAATTTTTTCACCCATATGCAGGACTTTTATTTTGTGGAGATTGCAAGAGACCGTTGGTCCCAAGGAGGGATACGGCCAAAAAGAGGGGGGCTGACGGATACGTATGCCCGACCTTTCACCGTGGGAAGGGCTGCTCTAAACATTTCATTTCGCAAAAGGAATTGGGGGAGATCCTCGGGGATGCAATACGCCTGCAGGCGGCGGTTTGGACGGAGGGGAAAGGCAGGCGGGCAAAAGAAAGGGATTTGGGCGAGGTGTTCTGGTTTGGGGAGGAGATCCGGCGGCTTGGACAGGTGAAGGGGCGGCTGCATGGACTGCTGGTGGGATTGGGGGAGGATTTGGAAAAGGGGATATTGGGACAGGAGGATTTTGCCGACTTTTCCTGCCTGTATGGGGAATACTACAGGCGGCTGCAGGAAGCGGTAAAAAAGCAGGAAGGGGCGGTGCGGCGTTTTTGGGAGGAAGGAGGGGAAGAACAGAGCGGCCGCATGGCGGTTGCAGCCTTTGTGGAACGGATTGAAGTCTATGAGGACAAACGCATCGGCATTCGTTTCCGTTTCCGGGACGGATACAAACCGGACCGCTAAAGAACGGCATGGGGGTACAACCGGCGGCCTCATGGCTAAGGACAGGGGGAAGGGGCATGGAAAATAAGCGGTATGCTGCCGGGATTTATGCCAGATTGTCCGTGGATGGCCACAACCAAAAAAATGACTCCATCGAGTCCCAGATTGCAATTGCAAAGGCATGGATTGCAGGGCAGGAGGATGTGGAACCGGTGGCATGTTATACGGATCTGGGAAAAACCGGGACGAATTTTCGGAGAAAGGGCTGGGAAGAACTGCTGGGGGAACTGCACAACGGCAGGATCAATTGCGTGGTGGTGAAAGATTTTTCCCGTTTTGGGAGGGATTATCTGGAGGCCGGTACGTACATGGAGAGGATTTTTCCGGCGATGGGGGTGCGTTTTGTCGCGGTCACGGACCATTTTGACAGCAATCATGTCGGCAGCGGCGAACTGGAGGTAAGGCTGAAAAATCTGGTGAACGAAATGTATGCCAGGGATATTTCCGCAAAAGTGAAAGCCTCCAGACGGCAGGCCTGCCGGGAAGGAAGCTTTATAGGCGGCTGCGCACCGTACGGATACCGGATTATGCGGGAGGAAAAAAGAAGAGGCCTTGCGGTGGAGGAAGAGGGGGCAGCGATAGTCCGGCAGATTTTTGACGAATACGGAGACGGCAAATCCATGCGGCAGATTGCGGAAAAACTGTATCAGGGACAGGTGCATCGTCCGGCGGATTATAGGCGTTACGGACACGTATACCGACAGCCGGGGGAGGAACTGCAGGGTTGGACGCTGTGCAGTGTAAAATATCTTTTGGCAAATGCCGTTTACACAGGAACCCCACAGCGGGAGCAGGACAGGGAAAGCACACAGGGGGAGGATTCCTTTGGCGGAAAGGACGGGCAGCAGTGGTATCCGGCAATTGTCAGCCGGCAGCAGTTTCGGCGTGCGGCTTGCAGGCTGGAACAAAACGGGCGGCACCGTACAGCAAAAAGTTCCGAAAAAGAGGCGGATTTGTTTGCAGGCCTTTTGTACTGCGGGGAGTGTATGCACAAAATGCAGCGTTTTTCCAGAAATAGGAGAACAGCATCCGGAAAAATGCAATACAGGTACGGATATTGCTGCCCAAATTCCCGGCGTGTGGATGAAAAAAAATGCGGACGCAAAGCGGTATCGGCCCCGATCCTTCAAAAACTGGCGGAAACGGCTTTGTGGCAGGGATATTTTTTATGCCAAACGGACGGGGGCGAGTGGCTTACGGAGGCAAAACGGACAGCCCAAAAACAGATACGGCGGCTGCAGGAACGGGGCGGGCGTATACAAAGCCTTTTGGAGGCGGAAAAAAGGGAAGGGGCAAAAATGTATGCACAGTATCGGGAGGGCGCATGCAGCCTGCAGGATTTTGAATGCCGGAAAAAAAGGGGCGGGCAGCGGATGGGGGAATTGACGCAAAAACTTGCAGGCCTGCAGGATGACAAAAAGCTGTGGGAAGAATGGCTGGAGAAAAAAAAGAGGGAGTTGGCCGCGTTGTCAGGAAATGGGGGAGAGGGCTGGCTGGGCAGGGACATTTTGGAGGCGTTTGTTGCCCAAATATTTGTATATCCGGACCGGCGGGTGGAGGTGGTTTTACGGTTTTGCCCGGAGGAAAACGCCGGAGAAGGAGGAGGATGAAGGGGCAGGGAAGGATTGCGCTCTATATGCGGCTGTCAAAGGAAGACGCGCCCGGGACAGGGGAGAGCAACAGTATCCGGATGCAGCGCATGCTGCTGCAAAATTATGCAAAAACGGCCTTTGCGGGGGAGGAATTATTGGAATTTGTGGATGACGGGTATTCTGGCACAACCATGGAACGGCCGGGGGTTTTGCGGATGCTGTCGCTGGCGGCAGCGCATGGCTTAGACTGCATTCTTGTCAAGGATTTTTCCCGGTTTTCCCGGGATTACGTGGAGCTTGGCTCCTACTTGGAGCGGTTTTTTCCGGCTTTGGGGATCCGTTTTATTTCCATAAACGACCATTACGACAGTCTGGAAGCGGAAACATCGTCTGCGGGATTGGAGACGGCATTTCGGGGACTGCTTTACGATCTGTACAGCAAGGATCTTTCCCAAAAGGTGCGGGCCGCGCTGTCGGCCAGAAAGGAAGAAGGACTGTATGCTTCGGGACATGTTCCCTTCGGTTACAAAAAGGAGCCAAAGGCCAGGGGCGGGCTGGAAATAGCAGAGCCGCAGGCTTCGGCGGTGCGGCGGATTTTCGGGATGGCGATAGAGGGAAAGACCACCGCAGAGATTGCCGGACAGCTGAATGCGCAGGGACACAAGACACCGATGCAATATTTGGCGGAGCAGGGACAGACAACCAAAAAACCGAAAGGAAAGACATATGTCTGGAGTGTGGCAACGGTTTGCAGGATCCTGCGAAATGAATGCTATGCAGGGGACATGGTTTACGGAAAATATACCAAAGACCGGGTGGGCGCCAAAAGGCGTATGAGGCCGAGGACAGAGTGGAAGGTGCATCCCGGTCACCATGTGCCGATTGTAGACAGGCAGACCTTTGACAAGGCGCAGCGCAGCAGGCGACCGTACACGGTTCCCCAAAAAGAAAAGCGGCATCCGTTGGTGGGCAGGATGGTTTGCGGGGGATGCGGCCATAATTTGACCTTCCGGAGGCGGGGCAGCGGCTATTTTACCTGCAGCCAGCGTTATACGGCGCGGACATGTGCCGGTTGTGTGGAAAAGGTGGAAATTTCCTCTTTGGAACGGTTTGTATTTGCACGGATCGGGGAAAAACTGCAAAAAGAGAAAAGGACGGGGGCAGCAGAGCGGGAAAGGCAGCTATGTGCAGGGCAGATCCAAAAGGCACGGCAGGAGGTACAAAAACTGCGGGCTAGGCTTGTAGGGCTGCAGCGGGACAGACAGCGCGCATATGAAACGTATGCGGCCGACGGACAGGAGGAGGTTTTGGCAAGGGCACTGCAGGATTGCAGGGAGCGGATTGGGGAAACGGAAAGAAGGCTTTTGGCACAGGAGGCTGAAAAAAAGACACTGGAGGAATTGGGGCGGGCTGCCTTTGGGACAGAGGAAAAAGCGTCGGCCATTCCGGACAGCGGAGACTGGAAAATGGCGGAGCGGCTTATTGACAGGATTGTGGTATACCGGGAGCGGATGGAGATCGTTTGGAACACGGAAGCATTGTAATCAAAAATGCGACAGCAACCGGACGGGGTATCAGGTTTGCGACAACACACTAAAGTGTGTGGCATTTGACCCTCACGGCCTTCGCCAAATGGATGCTAACGCATCCCCTTGGCGCATTGCCCGTGGGAATAAATGATGATGGATGTTGGAGGGGAAAAAGGGCATGCAAAAAGAGGATTTGCTTAGGATGCAGGAGGTGGATGTCCGGAAGGTGGACAGGGAAAAACTGACGGATATCCATGACATTATTATAGAAGAAACGGACACACTTGAAAAGAAGCGGCAGAGTTTTTTGGAACAGACACGCAATCCCTATGTGGTGAAAGCAGGGGAATATGTCTTGAAACTTTCGTTTGCGGAATGTGAAAAGACCCTGGAGGACCGGATCGCAGAGTACATCCAAAATCAGGCGAAGGCCCATATTTGATGTTGCCTTTTGGGGCGGGAAAGGGACGTCCTTATGCTGTCACGGATGAAACACCATATGGGATAGACTATGAAAACCCCGTGTTTAGGTATTCGGACGGTTCCAGCCGGATTTTGGCCATATGGGATCAGACGGATCAGGGTGGGCAGCCGCCGGAAGGGTTTGCTTATGGCACCCTGTATACACAACAGCAAATCAACGAAGCGCTGCAGCTGGAAGATCCCCATGAAATGGTACCGCAAAGGGATGAGATCGGCCACGGCACGGCCTTGGCCAGTGTAGCCGCAGGGAGCAGAATAGACGGAGGGATTACATTTACGGGAGCGGCTCCCGATGCCCTGTTTGTAGTAGTGAAGCTTAAGCCCGCCAAACAATATTTACGGGACTACTATCTGATTCGGGACGGTGAGCCTGCCTATAGTTCGGATGATATCATGTTTGCCATCAAATATGTGAGACAGTTTGTGGTTCCCTTTACACGGCCGGTGGTGATGTGCATGGGACTGGGGACGTCCCTGGGAAGCCATAACGGCAGTTCCTCTTTGATGGATTATATGGAGTATACGATGCGTTACAGCGGAATGGCGGCGGCTGTGAGCGGTGGCAACGAGGGGAGTTCGGCAGGACATTTCAGGGCAGGGCTCACGGGGGAGGCGAGACCGGTGGAAATCCGGGTCAGCGAAAATATGAAGGGTTTTATGGCGGAACTGTGGGGGGAGAGCCCGTCCGTTTTCCAGATCAGTGTCCGCTCTCCCGGCGGGGAAGTCATACCGGAAACCAATTTCAGGATCAGCCGTGAAGTGCATTATACGTTTGTATATGAAAAAACCAGGCTTACCATAACGTATATTCCCAATGAGCGCAACACGGAAGACGAATTGATTGTAATGCGGTTCGTCGCGCCGTCCCCCGGCGTATGGACAATTTATGTGCGGGGAGAACGGGTGCTGCAGAACGCGACTTTTGATATCTGGCTGACATTACGGCAGTTTCAGTCGGGGGAAGCCTTTTTTTTGACACCCACACCGGAGACGACGCTGACAATGCCATCCTATGCGGATGGCGTGGTGACTACGACTTCCTATGACAGCAGTACCGGTGGTTTTTACTTTGCCTCCGGACAGGGCTTTGGCAGGGACGGGGGGATCAAGCCGGATCTGGCGGCCCCGGGTGTGGGAATCAGTACGATAGTGGGCCCTTATACCGGCGGAGCCATGGCGGCGGCCGTGACTGCCGGGGCGATTTTGCAGCTGATGCAGTGGTGTGTAGTGGACGGCAATGCCCCCTATGTTTCGGGAAGGGGGATTGTGGGATACCTGCGCCGGGGGGCCAGAGAGGAAGCGGATCAGGTATACCCAAGCCGACAATGGGGATTCGGAAAATTGGATTTGCGCCGGACCTTTGACATTATTGCGGGGCGGCTGTTGGAGTAGACTCCAAAATGCCGCCCCCGGCGACGGTTTTTCAGGGCTCAAATTCCAATGCAAACCCTTCGGCGTAGAAAGCGTTTTGTAAATCCAGGCCGGAGGTATTTACAAAAATGCGGGCATCGGACTGGGCAAACTCCAAAGGGGTTTTGGTGCGCATGGCGGTCACGGAGCGGATTTTTTGGCCGGTGGAAACAGGCAGCCATTGGGGGAGGGCCGGTTGGTCGTCATATAAATAAAAGGCGTAGGATGTATGGGCTTTTTGGGTGTAACAAAAACCGGAATCCACATAGGGGGAGCAGATTTTGGTGTTATAAATCCCCTCCCCGAAAACGGATAGCCAGCGCCCCAATTCCTGCAGGGAGGCGACGGCGGGTGCAGGGAGCGCGCCGTTTGGCTGGGGCGCAATGAGATCGGAAGAGCGTCGTGTAGGGAAAGAGTGTAGATCTCGGTGGTCGC